>NZ_JAHBDR010000029.1:0-1055 GCF_019956575.1 Pseudomonas sp. A-R-19 | reverse complement strand
TTCCAATTTTGGCCAGAAGCCGAAGACGGCTTCCACGAATAGGCCTAATACATAGATGCAACGGGGCAGCGGTTTTTCAAAAGCGGGTAGACAGTGGGGGCGAGTCCATACATAGGAGCTGGCTTGCTAGCGATGGCGGCCTGCCAGCCAACCAATATCTCCCTGACATACGTCGATCCCCTGTGGGAGCTGGCTTGCCTGCGATGGCGGCCTGACAGCCGACCAATCTCCCACGCCTCTAAGCTGATTGTTTCCACGCCTGCGCGTGGGAACGCTGCCAGAGAAGCTCCGCGTTACGTTTTTGCGGGTTGACACGGTGTAGGAAAGCGCCAGAAGTTTCCCACGCAGTTTTCAGGTTGCCCGTCGGAAGCGGGCTGAATAGCCTTTGGCTGTCGCTGAAAACTCAGCGATCGGGTGTGAGAACCCGGCTACTTATGGTCATCCAGAACCTGTGCACGCATAATCGCCGCCAGCTAGTCCGCTGTCTGTAAATGCGTCATGGCGGCTGTGTGCGGGCAGGCTTAGGTCTGGCCCGGGTGTCCATACCGGTTTCTCACCTCGCACATAGCTGCCACCTCTTCACCGCGTGAGAAACGGCAAGTGGTGGCCGCAGCGCTAGAGGAATGGTTTTATGGACAAATTAATCCCCGATCCCCCCAACAACACCACCAAACCCTACACCCCCAACACCATGTTCATGATCGTCCCGGACATGGATACCGAATCCCTGCTGGCCCACGCCTGTGAATCACTGGCTTCGGCCAATGTCATGGCGAGTGATTTCGCCACCTTCCTGACCGGCCCTCAGCGCAACATGGCGTTGGCCATTGCGCAGATCATCATGCTGGCGGAGCTGGCGGTGAATCGTGCGTTGGATAACGTCGATCCACGGTAGTTGGCAGGCTGACCGCGTTATCGTTCTTCGCGATGTAGAAACGGACACATCCTTTACGATTGAAACCGGGGACATCCTTTACGTTTCTGTTGGCTTGAAAGGCGGCTCTCGCCGCTTTTCAGCCTGCCTAATAGGTAACTGCAGAGGTAAATATCCCACA
>NZ_JAHBDR010000028.1:0-1218 GCF_019956575.1 Pseudomonas sp. A-R-19 | reverse complement strand
GGTCAGGAGGTGCCTGACCATGCCCTGGAATCGAGAGTCCCCAATGGATCAACGAATCAAACTCATAGGCGACTGGCTGCAAGGCAGCTACTCCAAAAGCGAGCTGGCCCGTCACTACGGGCTCAGCCGACCCACTTTGGATAAATGGCTTGCACGCTACGAAGCAAGGGGCATTGATGGGCTGAAGGAGCTGTCGCGGCGTCCGCATACGAGCCCTTTCAAAATCAGCGACGAGGTGCTTGAGCTGCTAATCGCGTACAAGCGCGAGCATCACAGCTGGGGGCCTGAGAAACTGGTGCATAACCTTAAGATCGATCATCCAGAGTTGTCTTGGCCAACAGTCAGCACCGCAGGCGAATGGCTTAAGCGGGCAGGTCTGGTGCAAAAACGCCGTTTCCTCAATCGCCCTCCAGCGGGGAAAAATCCGCTGCGCGACGCCACTGCACCAAACCAGACATGGGCGGCGGACTTCAAAGGTGACTTCGCGCTTCAGAACGGCCAACGTTGTTACCCACTGACAATTACTGATCACGTCAGCCGATTTCTATTGCTGTGCAGAGCGCAAAGCAGCGTTGCCGGTGCTCGCGAAGGGTTTGACTGGGCGTTTCGGGAGTACGGTTTGCCTAATGTAATTCGCACAGACAACGGCTCCCCCTTTGCCTCCAGCGGCATATCGCGCATATCCAGCCTGGCGGCTTGGTGGATACGCCTAGGGATCTACCCTGAGCGAATCCAGCCGGGGCGGCCTGACCAGAATGGCCGTCATGAGCGCATGCATCGAACGCTCAAGGCTGCATTACTTCACGCACCTGAACGTAATCTGGTGGAACAACAGTTGGCATTCGAACAGTTTCGACAGGAGTTCAATTACGTAAGACCTCACAAGGCCTTAGAGATGAAGGTTCCTGCGGACCTGTATGAGCCTTCGCCAAGGCAGTACGACGGACGCGTGCCTGAAGCAGATTACGCTTCGGATATGACGATCCGCATGGTCAGACAAAATGGATCGATAAAATGGAAAGGCAAAATGATTTTCGTCAGTGAATCCTTGGCAGGTGAGGCGCTAGGACTCAAGGAAGTGGACGATGATGTGTGGGATATTTACCTCTGCAGTTACCTATTAGGCAGGCTGAAAAGCGGCGAGAGCCGCCTTTCAAGCCAACAGAAACGTAAAGGATGTCCCCGGTTTCAATCGTAAAGGATGTGTCCGTTTCTACA
>NZ_JAHBDR010000027.1:0-1325 GCF_019956575.1 Pseudomonas sp. A-R-19 | reverse complement strand
GTGAAGGGATCAACCACATAGGTAACAGAAGAGTTCAGTCACATAGGTAACACCAGGTCACTTACTTCTGATCACCTTTAACGTCACATAATCTTCCTTTGCATCCTTTTCATCGATGCGACCTAACACCACCGGCCCAAAAACAATGTCCCAAATGCCTTGGCCTATGCTCTCCAGCCCGACCACTTCATGCTTGAGCACATAACCCACGTAGATTCTGAGCCGCCCTTTATAAACCACACCATTTGAGTCCACCCGGTAGGCTTCAACATGACTCGGGTATCTCATTTCCGGCAGCTTTTCCGGATAAGGGCGTGAGGAACTGGTATAGCAAGAGCCTGGAGTTTTCTGCCCGAGCGCCTCATGCACACGCTCATAATTGTAGTGCTGCATGAACAGATCGAAATGCTTCTGCTGCGCTCCCCACTCGATCTCCGGCGGCCTTGGTAGCGTACTTTTAAGTGTGCGATGCATGCGCTCATGCCGTCCATTTTGCTCTGGTCGACCCGGCTGAATCCTTTCGTGAATGATACCTAGACGAGCCCACCAGATGGACAGCTGCGATAACCCGGCACGTCCGCTGCTGGCAAAAGGAACACCGTTGTCTGTACGGATCCGCTCAGGCATTCCGTAAGTCCCGAACAGCCGTTCGAAGGTTGCCTTGGCATCCTTGAACGTCGTGCTGGGCATGCTTTCACACGCCAGTAGAAAGCGACTGGCGTGATCCATCACCGTCAGGGGGTAACACCAGGCGCCGTCTCCCGTCAGGTATTGGCCTTTGTAATCGGCGCTCCAGAGTTGGTTAGGGAGATCGGCCTTCTGAAGCGGTTTGGGATAGATTGCAACACGCTGCCGTAACCGCCGCGGCGTCACCAGCCCCGCCTTTTTCAGCACGTTGTAAATGGTGGTTTTGGACGGTGGAGGCTGGTCGGGAAACTTCTCACTCAGAGCTGTCTGAATCTTCTTCGGGCCCGGCGTGGTTTGTCCTTGAGCGCGCAGCTCAAGAATGGCCTCCTTGACCGCAAACGGCACGGCCTGAGCCTGGGAGTGACGCTTGCGACTGCACTCGACCAAGCCATTGATGCTGTCCGCGTTGTAGCGGGCCACCCACTTGTAACCAGTCTTGCGACTGATGCTGTGAGCCGCACAGAGTTGGCTGAAATTGAGTCGACCAGACAGATAGTCGGCAATGAACATCACTTTCAGGTCCATAGGTTTCAGCTCTCGCCACGGCATGGTCAGATCCTCGGAATCGACCAGTGCCAGTTAAAGACTGTTACCTATGTGCTTGAACTGTTTTGTTACCTATGTGGGTGAGTCATACC
>NZ_JAHBDR010000026.1:0-1426 GCF_019956575.1 Pseudomonas sp. A-R-19 | reverse complement strand
TAATGCCAGTCAGTTAAGCTGACTGGCATTTTTATTTTTGATCGGATACTTCGGGGATTTGAGCCTGATGGCCCGGGGGTAAATGCGCTCCGCCCGTCGATGAGGCAGTACATACTGCGGGGCTGAGGCATGCAGCTCGGCCAGGTACTTGGGGATGTTCCCGGAGCGGTCGGCCGAGACGCTGTTGATAAACCCGAGGATCGCCCAGGTGCAGGCGGTAAAACTCATTTCACATGGGTAAATGCCGGGGCAGTGGCGACTCATTTCCACCATTTGATAGCGCAACAAGTTGTAGCCCAACAACACTCCCCATAATTCCTGCTCGATCATCTCGGGCGTTTTGCTGCGCAACGTATAGCTGCTGTTGAGCAGCGTCTGTTTCATTTCCCGAAAGCCTAATTCAATCTCCCATCGCTGACTGTACAGATCAACGATTTCGTCGGGCGGGAAGCGCAGCGGGTCGGCCATTGAGGTCAGGATCTGACATACCTTGCCTTTGACGGTTTTGCTCAGGAGTCGCGCGGTCAGACGCTCCGGCAGCCCCGGCCATTGCTTGCGAGCCTGCGGCGAAGTGCTTAACGAAACCACCGCATCCTGGCGACCCAGACGCTGAACCACTTCGTACTGCGCACCTTTGCGCAATGGCATCAGCCAATGGCGCTCGGAGCCGGCCTGCTGCCACTGGTGCAGCAAACCCAAGGAATAAAAGCCGCGATCGAACAGCGTCAACGAGTGATCGGGCGTGGTTTCGATCAGTTGTTCTGCCAGCTTCATTTCGTTGCTGCGGTAGCCGTCAAACGCACTGCCGATCAACAAGTGGCTGGTCAACTCCATTTGGCAGACCATGCGCACCTGAGGGAAACCAGTGTCGCCATGCTGGTTACTGGCCGAGTCGTAACGCGCACGGTTTTCGGGGGTATCGGGTGTTCGCCAGACGACACCGTCGACGCCCAGTAAGCGCAAACCGGCCCAAGTTGGATGAGCGGCCGCTTCATGCCAACTTTTCTGAGTCAGATCGAAGACCTGTCGTACAGCTTCGCTGCCTAATCGCTGACGGGCCTGGACTACGGCGCTGGGCGCTACCAGCGGACGCTGTCCCGGCAGCATGATGTTCATGCGGCTGACCACATCCCAGGCCGACATACGTCGAAAGAACGACATGGAGATCACGCACCAAAGCATCATTTCCAGCGGCAAACGCCGCTTGCGCAGGGTCGCTACACCGGCCTGCTCAAGTGCCTGTTCGACCAAAGAAGGGTCGAGTAAGGAATCCAATCCATCGATGGCGTTGGGAGTGGAGGCGATGTTGTGGGTCAGTTCCAGTGCCCGAGCGAGACGCATAAAAAAATCCGATGCCAGTACAGGCATCGGATTTTGATTTCTTGCGGCCAAAGGTCAAGCGAGAAGGCTTAACTGATCGGCATTA
>NZ_JAHBDR010000025.1:0-1427 GCF_019956575.1 Pseudomonas sp. A-R-19 | reverse complement strand
GTAATGCCAGTCAGTTAAGCTGACTGGCATTTTTATTTCTGATCGGATACTTCGGTGATTTGAGCCGGATGGCGCGAGGATAAATACGCTCCTCTCGCCGATGAGGCAGGACATAGTGCGGGGCTGAGGCATGAAGCTCGGCCAGGTACTTGGGGATGTTCCCGGAACGGTCGGCCGAGACACTATTGATAAACCCTAAAATCGCCCAGGTACACGCGCTAAAGCTCATTTCACACGGGTAAATACCTGGACAGTGACGACTCATTTCCACCATCTGATAGCGCAACAAGTTGTAGCCCAGCAACACACCCCACAGTTCCTGCTCGATCATCTCGGGTGTCTTGCTACGCAGCGTATAGCTGCTGTTGAGCAGAGTCTGTTTCATCTCTCGAAACCCTAATTCGATCTCCCAGCGCTGGCTGTACAGGTCGACGATTTCGTCGGACGGGAAGCGCAGCGGGTCGGCCATCGACGTCAGGATCTGACAAACCTTGCCCTTGACGGTTTTGCTCAGGAGTCGCGCAGTCAGGCGCTCGGGCAGCCCCGGCCATTGTTTGCGGGCTTGCGGCGAAGTACTTAACAAGACAACCGCATCCTGGCGCCCCAAACGCTGAACCACTTCGTACTGCGTGCCTTTTTTCAGTGGCATCAGCCAATGCCGCTCGGTGCCTGCTTGCTGCCATTGGTGCAGCAAACCCAAGGAGTAAAAGCCGCGATCGAACAGCGTCAACGAGTGATCGGGCGTGGTGTCGATCAGTTGTTCTGCCAGCTTCATTTCGTTGCTGCGGTAGCCATCAAACGCGCTGCCGATCAGCATGTGGCTGGTCAATTCCATTTGGCAGACCATGCGCACCTGAGGAAAACCAGTGTCGCCATGCTGATTGCTGGCCGAGTCGTAGCGCGCCCGATTTTCCGGGGTATCCGGTGTTCGCCAGACCACACCGTCGACGCCCAGCAAACGCAAGCCTGCCCAAGTTGGGTGATCCACAGCCTCATGCCAACTTTTCTGAGTCAGATGGAAGACCTGTCGGACAGCCTCGCAGCCCAACCGCTGACGGGCTTGAACCACAGCGCTGGGTGCCACCAACGGACGTTGGCCCGGCAGCATGATGTTCATGCGGCTGACCACATCCCATGCCGACATGCGTCGAAAGAACGCCATGGAAATCACGCACCAGAGCATCATTTCCAGCGGCAAACGCCGCTTGCGCAGGGTCGCCACACCGGCCTGTTCAAGGGCCTGCTCAACCAAAGAAGGATCGAGTAAAGAATCCAGTCCCTCGATTGAATTGGGAGTGGAGGCGATGTTGTGGGTCAGTTCCAGTGCCCGAGCGAGACGCATAAAAAAATCCGATGCCAGTACAGGCATCGGATTTTGATTTCTTGCGGCCAAAGGTCAAGCGAGAAGGCTTAACTGATCGGCATTA
>NZ_JAHBDR010000024.1:0-1511 GCF_019956575.1 Pseudomonas sp. A-R-19 | reverse complement strand
GATGTTTTCCTCTGCGACGGTAATTCGGTCGGCGAGCAGGAAACGGCTATGGCTACGCCGGACGTTCAGGGTCGGCATCATTTCGCCTTTCTCGAAACGTCGGATCTCGTCGACGATGCCTTCCGCTCTCCAATAGCCGGATTGCGGGCAGGCTTGACCGCTGTTGCAGGTCAGCTTGCGGTAAGGCTCCCGGATGAAATCGGGAGATGCTGGCAGCGGTCGGCCGGAAGTGGGGTCGAGGAGCTTGGCCTTGGCCAGTTGCTGGATCAGTGCTTCGCTGGGTTTTTCTGGCGGGATGTTTGCCAGGCGCTCTTCTAGCCATTGCAGCTTGCCGTCCCAGGCGGGGAGTTTGGCCGGTGGCAGCGGGAGGATTTCGTTGATTTCGGGGACTTTGGGGTTGGCGTAGGAGTAGCCAGAGAGCACTTTCCAGATTTTTTCGTAGCGCTCGGCGCGTTCGAGGTCTTCTTGTTGACCGAGATAGTGCAATTCATTGGTGGGAGGCGGATTACGAAAGCCTTTGTATACAAAAGAGGCCGAGGTACTGCTGCCAGCAGCTACGCCGAGTTGGAATGCTTCAAGTGCCTCTTGATACTCCTCCCTTCCTTGAAGATGAACGCCTAGCTCTGTAGCCGCTTCGCCGTGGCCTTGTTCGGCAGCGCATCTGCGCATCTGCCGGGCAATAGAGGGGGCGATGCTCTTCGGCGCCAACTTGTTGCCCACATCGTACTGAGACTGGGCGTTACCTTGATCGGCGGCCTTGCGAAAATAACGTAACGCCATCTCCGGATCCTGCTTAAGCCCGGCCGAACCCTGCTGAAGGAAGATCCCTACAAAGTAGTAACCTGTCGCCACACCAGCATCGATCAGTTGCTGACTCAAGCGCAGGTGTTCGTCGCCACGCAACTGGAACCGTTGCCGCATGCCACCGTTCTGCAGGTTGATGTTGGCCTTGAAATGCCCATTTTCGGCGGCGATGCGGTACAACCGCTCGATTTCGACATCGACGCCTTTGTCCTGTTTGAGCTGGTTATTTTTCTGTAGCCAGCGGGCGTACTGGAACAGCACGTCGGTTTCGGCACTGGCTTCTGGGATATTTTCGTGGGCACAGGTAAAAGCCAGGTTGGCTTTGATTTCCGTCAGAGGTTTCACATGAGGGTCCTTCTTCATATAGTTAAAGGTGCTGCGGCTATCGCAGGCCGCTAACAGCAGGCAGGTGAGCAAGAGAAAACGGCGCATTAGTCGAGGTCCCACAGCTTGGCTTTTCCGTAGAAAAATTCGACGAGGGGGGCGTAAGGCGCTGCCTCGTCGTTTTGATGCTCTTTGTTTTTTTTGATGATCTCCTGCCAAGCTTCGAATGCATCGCCCACCTCCTCCTGCACCCCCTTCCCATCCGTATGCAGATCCCACAACCGCCGCCGCATTGCCTGGGTCACACTCATCCACTCATGGGCAATGTTCAGCTCACTATCGACCTGCATGCTCCGGGTATTGATGTTGGCCGAACCGTGGGT
>NZ_JAHBDR010000030.1:0-137799 GCF_019956575.1 Pseudomonas sp. A-R-19 | reverse complement strand
AAGAAGACACGGATTGATCAAACGAACTATGATTTTTCATGGACTCGCCCTCGCTGTCGTTGGCTGTTTAGACTGCCACCGTGGCGCATTGACGCCTCGGCTTGGGCGAGTCCATCCAATTACAAGGGGCCGCGCAATACCTGTAGGAGCCGGCTTGCTGGCGATGGACTCAAGTGCGCCGCGGTTAGCCGGTTTACTCGCGTTATCGTTGACGAGCATCGCTGGCAAGCCAGCTCCTACAAGGGACCGCGCAATACCTGTAGGAGCCGGCTTGCCGGCGATGGACTCAGGTGCGCCGCGTTTATCCAGGTCACACGCGTTATCGTTGACGACCATCGCTGGCAAGCCAGCTCCTACAAGGGACCGCGCAATACCTGTAGGAGCCGGCTTGCTGGCGATGGACTCAGGTGCGCCGCGTTTATCCAGGTCACACGCGTTATCGTTGGACTGCTCAGTCGCCCATTGATCCCAGCAGCCACTGCCGGAATATCTCGGCAGAGGCAGAACGCTTGCGATGCTTGAGCGACACCAGGAACTCGCCATTGCCCGTCACGCATTCGAAAGGTGTAACCCGCTGCAATTCTCCCTTGGCCAGCGCCTCATCAGCCATGAACGTCCAGGCCAGGCCGATGCCCATGCCTTGCTGAACGGCCCGATACGCCAGTGTCAGCTGGTTAAAGACCGGGGCTTTGTCCCGCGCTATGTAGTCGATGCCAAAGTGACCGAACCATTGGTGCCAGTCCAGGCATTGCCAGGCGCACGTGTCGATCTGCACCAGGTTGGCCTGCGCCAAGTGTTCCAGGGTCTTGATCCGCGAAACATCCAGTGAAGGATGGGCCACGGCATAGACGATTTCCGGCAGCAGGAAATCGCTGTCCAGCGAGGGCCATTCGCCAGAGCCATAGAGAATGCCCACGTCGAAATCATTGAGGCTGGCCTCATCGAACTCGTTGATGGCGTGGACGTGCACGGCGATGTCGGGGTAGGCCTTGTTGAATTCGATCAGTTTCGGGAACAGCCAGAACTGGGCCAGGGCATGGGTCGCCAGCACCGAGACGGCGTTGGACTGATGGACATTGCGAATTCGCGTGACGCTTTGGTACATCGTGGTGAGGAGCACGTTGACCGTCATCAGCAGCTCATCGCCTGCGCCGGTCAACTTGACACCCCTCGGTTTGCGCTCGAAGAGCGGGACGCCCATGCAGTCCTCGAGCTGGCGCATCTGTTTGCTCACGGCGCTCTGGGTAAGAAACAGCTCGCCTGCCGCCCCCGTGAAACTGGCGTGCCGTCCCACCGCCTCAAATGTGATCAGGGTTTCCAACGGGGGCAAGGTACGCAGGTAACGGTTAATGAGGGTTCTCCTGAGCGGACGACTGCGCCACGACATTCCGCCCGGGAATGGGTGACCAACTATTTATCGCAGGTGGCGCTTATATACCATGGCTAGAATGCCGCTAAACAGCCTTTCAGAGCCAAGATGATGAACAGTGGGATTGTATTTGCGATTTTGGCGGGTGCTCTCTGGGGAGGGGTGATCATCGCCCCCTCGTTGCTGCCGGAATTCAATGCCGTGCTGATCAGCAGCGTGCGGTTTGCAATGTACGGGCTGATCTCGCTCCTCGTCGCCTTGCCTTTTGCATCACGCCTGCTCTCCCGGTTGACGCGCCGCGATGCCTTGATGCTGCTTCGCCTTTCTTTCACCGGGAACATCCTCAACTACGCGCTGTTGGGCGCTTCCGTGCAACTGAGCGGGGTGACTGCCGCCGCCCTTATCAACGGCATGATGCCGGTTGCCATTACCTATCTGGGGCGTGGCGATGCCGGGTCCCTGCCCCTGACAAAGCTCAAGCTGCCCTTGTTGCTGGTATTCCTGGGCATCGTATCGGTGAGCCTCGAACACTCGGGCACACAGGCGGCGAGTGGCTCACTGTCTTCGCGCTGGCTGGGCCTGGCCTGCGGGGTCAGCGGCGTGATCTGCTGGTCGTGGTACGCGACCCACAATGCCCGCTATCTCAAGCAAAGCCATTTCAACAGCAGCGAATGGTCGACGCTGTTGGGTATCGTGACGGGTGTCGTCGCGGTCGTGTTCGGCATCGCGGCCTTGATCCTGTTCCCGAACCTGGTCCCCGCTCAGGTTGAAAACAGCCGCTGGACAGCGTTGCTGTGGGTCTGCCTGTTCCTGGCACTCGGTGGTTCATGGGTTGCCAATGGGCTGTGGAATGCCTGCTCGCGTCGCATGGCCACGTCGTTGAGTGGCCAGATGATCGTGTTCGAAACGCTGTTTGCCTGTGTATACGGTTTTCTGTTCAGTCAGCGAGTGCCTGGCTTGATGGAGGTGACGTCAATCGTGTTGCTGGTGGGTGGGGTCGTCTGGGCGGCGAAGCGCCACCAAATCGTGCCGATGAAACAGGCTGAACCGTAGCCGCTGCTGACCGGCAGCAAGCACGGTAGTCAAGGGTTACCCCGTGACTGCCGCGCTATCCCGAGTGCCGGCTCAGTGCCCGTTTCTGATCATGTCCGCGGCTTTTTCGCCGATCATGATGCACACCGAGTTAGGGTTCCCGGAGATCAGCGTGGGCATGACCGATGCGTCGGCAACGCGCAGCCCTTCCATACCGTGCACGCGCAGGTCCGGGCCGACCACCGAAAGTTCGTCCACCCCCATGCGGCACGTGCCGGATGGATGCAGCGCGGCGTGCGCTTGCTCGTGGCAGAACTTTTTCATTTCTTCCCGGGTCCGGACCGCCCCGTCCGGCACATGCCGCCTGGCAATGAATGGTTTGAAGGCGGCCTGGGACATGATTTGCTCACCCTCCAGGCAACCATCCACCAGACTCTCGATATCGTATGGGTCGGAAAAATAGTTGGGCACGATCCGCGGCGGTGACATCGGGTCGGCTGAATAGAGTTCCACATGGCCTCTGGACCTTGGACGTATCTGCCCCAGGTTCAGCGTGCAGCCATTGCCGCCGGGAACTGAATCGACGCCCTCTTCTATGCCTGCACCCACGACCATGAAGTACTGGATATCCGGATGGGCCGCCGCCTTGTCGCCCCACCAGAAAGCGCCGCCTTCAATGAGGTTGGAAGCCGCCGGGCCTTGTCTGAACAAGGCGTATTGCAAGCCCGCCATCATTTTCCAAAGGGGCTTTTTGTACTTGTCGTAGCTATGCGGCCCGGTCAGTTCATACACCAGAGACACTTCAATATGGTCCTGAAGATTCTGGCCCACACCGGGCAAGTCACTGACCACCTTGATGCCATGTTTATCCAGCTGCGCGGCGGGTCCGATACCGGACAACATCAACAAACGCGGTGAGTTGATGGCGCCGGACGATAAAATGATTTCCTTGTCGGCATGCATCACCTGGCGCACGCCCTTCTCGATGTATTCAACGCCAATGGCTTTACTGCCTTGGGTGAGGATGCGGATGACCCGACACCCGGTCTTTACGGTGAGGTTCTTGCGCGATTTGGCGGGTTTCAGGTAGGCCACTGCCGCACTGCTGCGAAAGCCGTTTTTGGCGGTGATCTGATACAGCCCGCAACCTTCAGGCTGGCCCGAATTGAAATCTTCGTTGTACGGCAAGCCGTATTGCTGGCATGCGCGAAGCCACACTTTGGTCAGCGGATGGATATTGATCGGATCGGAAACACCCAGCGGCCCGCCAACACCATGGGCTTCATTGCAGAAGCGCTCGTTGTCTTCGGCTTTTTTGAAGTACGGCAGTACGTCCTTGTAAGACCAGCCGGCGGCGCCCTGCTCGGCCCAGCCGTCGTAGTCGGCCGGGACACCGCGGATGTAGATCATCGCATTGACCGAACTTCCGCCACCCAAAACGCTGGCCTGGACCATCGTCGGCGTCTCGGTGCGGCGTTGATCTTCGGTAGGCTCCCAGGCATAACGTTTGAGCAGCGGGCCTTGCGCCGTCTTGTAGTAGGCGCCGGGAATATGGATATAGGGGTTGCGATCGCGCGGCCCCTCTTCGAAAAGGACGACGGATGCCGTTGAGTCTTCGCTCAGTCTCGAAGCCACGGTGCAGCCTGTCGATCCGCCTCCGATTACGATGAAATCCACCATTACGACCTCAGATCTTTTTAGTATTGAGAACAAGGCTGCCGGGAGCGGTGGCAGCCAATAGAAAGTGACAAGCGTTGACTTGCGCCTGCGCAATGACGGGCAGGCCGAAATCAAACTTGAAAAGTACTTTTGGTTCTTGTCGAAAAAAGCTGTTATCGACCCACAAGCCGGGTCAACAGTGACTTCAACGCTTTGGCGACTTCGTAACTGTTCTGTTGTTGCTGTTTCTTGCAAAACAACTCGCAACTCCACCAGCCCTCGTACCCGGTGGCCTTCACCGCGGCCGTCCACTCGGCAAGGTCCAGGACCCCACTGCCCGTCGGCACATCCCTGAGGATTTCTTCGTTGGCGATACCACCTTCATACGGCAGCGAGTCACAAACATGCACGCCGTAGATCAGGTCTTTGTTCATCCTGGCAATGTCTTGCGGCTTCACGCCTGAGGTAAAGCAATGCCAGTAGTCGATGACCATCTTGACGTTATCGCGCCCGCAGCGATCAATCAGCTGAAGTTGGTGGTCGAGGCTGTTCAGTGGCGTCCAGGACAGCGCTTCAAGATAAAGAAGAACGTCATATTGCTTGGCCAGATCAGCCAGCAAGGTGAGATTCCTGGCGGTCAAGTCATACTGGGTCGCTTCATCAAGACCCAGCAAGCCCGAGTAATGCTTGCTCTTGCCGTGCTGCTGGAAATCGATCACGGCCTGGACATTGATTGGCCCGGTGAGCACTTGCACACCTTTGGCGCCGGCCAGGTTGGCCAACTGGAACAGTCGCTCGGCCTCTTTGAGCAAGTCATTGCGTTCGGTACCCTGGCGCTCGATATCCCTCAGGTAACCAATGCCTGTGACAGGCACGTCCGCAAGCAAATTTTTCAGTTCCGATTCGGTGTAACCGGCCTGCAGCCAGGCTTCCAGTTTTGCGCTGTTGATCTCCAGCGCATCGAAACCCGTGGCCTTTTTAATGTCGATGTCCATCGCCAGGGTCGAGTGCTTTGCAACTGTGGAATGCAGGGCCAGGATATTGTTTTGGGTTTGCATATGACGCTCCTACCGTTGTTATTCATTGTAGAGCGATCGGATTCAGGTAGAGATTTCGCAGCCACGCTAAATAAGGCGCGAACTGACGCAGTTACCGCGTCAGGTCGTGCGTGGCATTGGCCAACGCCCGTACCTTGAACGCGGCAGCCAGCAGAACCTGACGGTCCAGAACCCCCGCATCGACGGCCGCGACAATGGCTTCGGCGATGGCATCCAGACCAGACTCACTGGACACCAGCAACAGGTGTGCGCCTGCCGACAGTGACGCAACGGCCGTGTCCGTGATGGAGTTACCGCGAAGGATGGACACCGCATCGAGGTCATCGGAAATAATCAAACCGTCGAAACCAAGGGTGTCACGCAGAAGGCCGATGATTGTCGACGAGGTGGACGCCGAATGCTCAGGGTCGAGCGCCGGGAACACCGCAGGCCCCGGCATCACCGCCTTGACGCCGCTGGCAATGACTTGCTTGAAGACCTCAAGGTTGTCGTGCAGCAAATGCACTGGCCCGGGAACTGTGGCGGGGGCAATCGCCGGATCCGCTTCAGTGATGTAATGGCCCGGGAAGTGTTTGGCCGTGGCAATCACGCCCGCCCGTTGCACCCCGCGGATAAAGGCACAGCAAACCCGGCTGACCTCGAGCGGGTCGGCGCCCAGGTGCCGGTTGAGCAGCCATGGGTTGGCGCCGGTGACCACGTCGACAATCGGTGCCAGGAACAGATTGACGCCCAGGCTGCGTGCCGCCCGGGCCATCTCGAAGCATCGATGTTCGATGTCATGAGCGCTCAGCGCCTTGAACTGCTCTCGCGACGCGACGGCAGGGACCAATTGATGAAGGCGTTCGATGCCGCCGAGTTCCTGGTCCACCGCAATCAGTACCGGCGACCCCGCCAACGAGGCCCCTTGCCGGGCGATGTTGACGAAATCTGCCTGGGTTTCCGCGCCCTTTCGCGCCGCGCTCATGGCTCGGCCCACGTACTCGTCCCGTGTCTCCCCCAGCAACAGGGAAACGCCCCCGCGGCTCAGATAACGACGGACGTTTTCGTCCAGGTGCAAATCCCCGAACGCGGGAAGCAGTACCGAATATGCCGCTCTGTAGAGTTCGCTAGACATCGATTTTCCTTGGTTGCGTAGTGTTGAGCACAGAAAGCGTGGAGGTGTCAGTTGGAGGGAAAAGGCACCCAGGCACGCCGTCGGCTGGACTCGACGCACGCCTGGGACAGGCAGACGCCGCGCACGCCCTCATGGATGTCGGGTAACGCAATGCTGGTTGCGCTGCGCCAACCTGCGCCGGCATCGAGTGCCTCGGCGAAATCGGCGTAGAGAACAGCGAGTGCTTCCAGATAGCCTTCGGTGTTGCCGGCGGGCAAGCTGGTGAAGTTCAGTGTCTGGGCGGCGTTGTCGCTCTGGCCTCGGCGGTAGATGCGCTCTGCACCGTCGACGGGGGTAAAGCGCAGGGTTTCCGGGGACTCCTGGCACCATTCGAGCGAAGCCTGGCTGCCGATGATTTTGAAGCGCAGGCCATTACGATGGCCGGGCGCCGCGAAACTGGCCCACAGCAGACCGTCCACCCCGCCTTCGAACTCCAGCTGCACCACGCAGGTGTCGTCCAGCCCCCAGCCGGGTACGACCGTGGTCAATTTGGCATTCAGGCTGGTGCAACGGCGCCCGCCCAGGAACTCAAGCATGTTGAAGGCATGGGTGCCGATGTCACCGACGACACCGGTGGGGCCGGCCTTTTGCGGATCACCGCGCCAGGCCAGGCTTTTACTCAGCGTCGAGACACCCGGCGCCAACCACTCCAGCAGGTACTCGACATACATGAAGCGAATGTCGCCAAGCTCCCCGGCCTGAATACGACTGCGGGCATCCCTGACCATGGGATAGCCCTGGTAGGTGTAGGTCAGCGCAAAGAACGTATCGTGCTGATCGGCAATGCTCGCCAACTCAGTGGCTTCTTGTGGGCTGTTGACCAGCGGCTTGTCGCAAATGACCGGAATGCCCGCCCGCAGAAACAATCGGCAAGGTTCAAAGTGCAGATGATTGGGTGTCACGATGACGACCGCCTCTATGGGGTCGGATCGACGCGACTCGGCAGCGGCCATGTCCTCGAACGACAGGTAGACTCGCTCTGGTTGCAGGCCAAGCGCCGCGCCCGCCTCCCGGCACTTGTCGGCATCCGAAGAGAAGGCACCGGCGACAATGTCGAAGCGATTGCAAAGACGCATGGCCGCCCGGTGATAACTGGCGAAGTAAGCGCCCTGCCCGCCGCCAACCATGCCTACCTTGAATCGCCTTTGTCCTGGAATATCGCCGGTCAACCTTGCCATCGCCTGAGACTCCAATCGTTAAGCCTTGAAGTATCGATGGCGAACTTTCTTTGCACCATTTCGCACACCCTCGATACATGACGCGGACTGAAGCACTATTCGGCCATGGCATGGATATCTGTTACCGACGGCCGGACGAAGTGTTACTGGCCGGGCATGCGCCTACCCAATGGTGACTCGGACTGGCCAGCAGGAGCGCTTACAATCTGACGCATTGACTGATATTGGCGGATTGAACTTAAATACTCTTTGCGGGCATGAAACATGCTTGATTAACTATTGAAAATTCAATTGTTTAAGTGGGCACCAAGTTATACAGGCGGTTATTTCGATAACTGATTTATAACCTATATAACCTTCCGCTCTTACACCCTGGCCTATATCGAGAAAAAAATGCCCAGCCGAGGAGATTCGTCGCCCATGTCGCTAACTGCCGCCACCTCGCACCCTGAGCGACAACAGGTTCGCAGCGACTTGCAAGCCAACGTGCAAAAGAACCTGAGTACGCTGGTGGAGTCTTGTCGCTCGGTGGCAGACATGTGCCGCAAAGTTGATGTCAATCGCCAGCAGTTCAACAAATACCTGGTGGGCCAGCACGTCCCCTCGCAGAAAATCCTGCAGAAGATCGGCCGGTATTTCATGATGGAAGCCGAAGACCTTTTCCGGCCGCCCGCCGAGTTCAAGAAGTTTTATGAAGGTTACGAAAACGAACTACCGACAGACTTGCGGGCCTCGGCGCAATTCAATCATTTCCTGCCCCTGGCGAAGCAGTCGGCGGATCTGCTCGAGGACTATCTGGGCGTCTATTACCGGTACCACAACTCCTCTATCTATAAAGGCCGCATCCTGCGTTCGGTCACCTGCCTGTATCGGGCCGACTCGATGGTCCAGTACGTCACCGTAGAACGCTTTCCCTTGCTCGATGGCAGTGGAAAGATCGGCTATTCGTTCACCTATCACGGATTCTGCCTGCTGCTGGGCGATCGTCTGTTCATGGTCGATTTCGAGGGCAAGCAACGTAACGAAATGACGTTTTCGATTCTCACGCCGCAGCATCGCCGGCCGATCCGGTTCCTTTATGGTTTGGTCACCGGTGTGGCGTCATCGTCTTTTCGCCAACCCTTCTCGACGCGCATGGCGTTGGGGCTGGTGGACAAAGGCAAGATCCGCAAACATCACCTGCGCAATGCAACCGCGGTGCTTCCCAGCGATCAGTCGTTACCGCTGGAAGTGCGCGAATACATGACGGGCGATAACGCCACTATCGTCTGGGGCGGTCAGGATTGAGACGTTGCGCTCAATCAGTTCGCTCGCGAACTGCGCGCAGTAATGATCTCCACCAACGACGGCCCTTTGCTGTTCAGCGCCTTGATGAAGGCTGGATTGAGTTGCGAAGCATGTTCGACTCGCCACGCTTGCAGGCCAAAGTTTCTGGCGATGCCCGCGAAGTCAGGCGAGTAAGGTTTGCCGTCCGGCAAATTGAATTCCCCGGCCCGATGTTGCCCGGCGAGGGAAACTTGCACATCGCTCAACGACTCAGGCCCGCTGTTGTTGAACACCAGGAACACCACGGGAAGACTGTGCATCACGCACACCGCCAGTTCCTGCATCGACTGTAAAAAATCCCCGTCGCTGACGGCACACACCACTTGACGTGCCGGCATGGCGAGCTTCGCGCCAATGGCTGCCGGAACTGCCCAACCCAGCGCGCCGGCGCCAGAGGTACAGAAGTGACCTCGGTGTTGATAATCCGGGAAGATCTCACTGACAGTCTCCCGCAGACTCTGCGTCCCGACCATCAGCAGCGCATCCCCCTCCAGGATCGAACTCAGTTGCGCCAGGGGCCTGAGAGCCACCAGCGGTGGGATGTCGCTGGCGTTGTTGGCCCGCAAGGTGGCGGGTGACAAACTGGCGTCGACCGAGGCGCCCTGGACAGCCGCCGGGATATCCAGGCTGACCGGGCCGACGCGACCGCTGAACATCGTATCGAAGGCCTGGCGCAGGGCCTGCGCCAACTGTTCAATCGACGAAACCCGCACATGCTCTTTGCTGATGCCAGTGGCTGTGAACTCAGGAGAATCAACGCCGCGTTCGGTGTCGCCGGCAGTGATCACCAGCATCGCCGAGGCATCCGCCAACGCCACTGCAATCGCGCCCAAGGCTTTCGAAAGGCCCAGCGGCGCCGGCAGAAGTATGGCCATCGGCCGACCGCAGGCACGAAAATAGCCGTCGGCCAGGTGGACCGCGCTTTGCTCCTGTATGACATGAATGAAAGGGATGTCGGAGCCTGTCTTGAGCAATGCTTCTACCAAGGCCCAAGAGCCTTCACCCGGCATGCCGGCAACATAATCGACACCGTTCGCTTTCAGCGCTTTCGCAACAATCTGACCACCCGTGAGCTTCACAGAAAAACTCCCATCGAATAGACGCTGGCGCCAGTGCGGATGCACGTTGCTGCGTCTCAAGACCGTCATCGGAGTATTCGCCTGGAACAAACACGGCTCAATTTCGCACCCCCCGCAAAAGAGACGCACGTTGACGCACGTGAACACCGCCCATCCCCCGCTCAAGCGGGACTATCGTTATCAGGAGACTGCTGCGCCGATTAGGTCACTTTGATGCGTCAGAGTGCGTCGCTTTTAAAGGTGCTGCGAAATTGAGTGCCCTGCCCGCCAGGCCAATACTCGATCCATGAAAACAACAAGCCGAGCCTATCAAGCGCTGGGCGCGCCACGTGAAGCCTTCACCCTGCTACTTGAAGAACACGGCGCGTACCCAGCCAAGGAAGAGTCGATCGGACCAGTGGAGGCCAACTGCGCAATGCTCTCTCTACCAGGCAGCACAGCGCCACAACCTCCCCAGCCGCATGGAAACATCGCTGGCCATAACTCTGCCGATTTACCTGACTGCATGCATAAGGACATGCCCGGCGAAACCCGCCGAGCGCACGCCATTGCAAGTCGTTAACCGTTAGCAAACAACCACCCTAGGCAGGAACTCAAAATGAAAAAAGAAACAGAGTCGGGTTATGGATCAACCGGCATTAACCTGGATTCGATCAGCCTGAACCGGCGCTCGTTCATGCTGGGGGCTGCTGCGTCTGCCGCAGGGTTGTACATTGCTTCGTTCGTGCCAAGTGCATTTGCCGCCTCCTCGGGTCATCTGGAGATTCTTGGCTGGGAAGGTGAAACCGGTGATGCGGAGCTGGCCGAGTGGCGCAAACAGCGTGGCATCACCGTGCGCTCCAGCTATGCCAGCAACCAGGACGACATCACCGCGCGGCTGGCCGGTTCCGATCCCGTGCAGCTTGACCTGACCATGTACGCGTTGGGCTACGAGACCATCTATCAGCAGATGGGCCTGCTCAAGGCGATCGATACCGCGCAGATCCCCAACTACTCCGCAGAAAACACCGTGCCGCTGTTCTATAAAGGCAGCCGCTGGTACTGGGATGGCAAGCAATGGGGCGTCCCGCTGTTGTGGGGCATGAACACGATCGTCTACAACCCCAAGAAAATGAACAAACCCGCCGAGTACAAAGACCTGCTCGACCCGAAACTGAAGGGCCGGCTGACCTTTGTCGATGACGGGACTTCCAACTGGTCACTGATCGCGATCATTGCCGGCTACGGCGACAAATTCCCTAACCTGACCCGCGCCGAATTCGATGACGCCTTCGAAAAACTCAAACCGTATCGTGATCAATGCCGAGTCTTTGCGGCCTCCTCGGGCGATGCCGTTTCGCTGTTGGTGTCCGGCGAAGTCGACGCGGTGTTTTCGGCGTCGGCCAACACCCCGAGCGAGACCAAAAAGCGCGGCATAGTCACAGAGCTATCGGTGCCCAAGGAAGGTGCTGCCCTCTGGTGCGATGCCTTGTTCATCCCCAAGACAGCCAAGGACGTACCGCTCGCGCTGGAGTTCATCAACAAGACGCTTGAGGCCGACACGCAGGCGAAAATGGCCACCACCATGTTCTCCGGCGTGGTCAACAGCAAGGCGGTGCCGCTACTCTCCGAAGAGCTCAGGACAACGTTCGACTACGCGAATCTGGACAGTTTTTTCGAGAAATCGAAGCTCTACGGCCAGCCGCCCCTGAGCTCCGACAAGTACGTGACCTATGCCGAGTGGATCGATCAGTGGGCGAACTTCAAAGGCTCGTTCTAGCGGCCCCGGCTATCCGCCCAGGTGAAAGAACGGCTTGAGAGGGCGCCCGGCAAGGCGCCCTCGTTATCGAAACAAAAAGCAAAGGCACAATCATCATGAACGTAGTCAACAACAGCGAGCCCATCCTCCTCGATGACAGGGATTCAAAGGCTGGCAAACACGTGAAAATCGACAAGAAAACACTCAGCGGCTATCTACTGGCATCGCCTCCCCTGTTCTTTCTGGTGGTGTTCTTCCTCATTCCGTCGCTATTGCTGCTGGTCGCGAGTTTCTGGACCGCCAAGACCTTCAGCATGGAACCTGCGGCAACCCTGGCCAACTACGCCAAGGCCTTGACTGCCACCGGGTTTTACGACTCGCTCTGGATCGCCCTGCAGAATGGCTTCTGGACCGCGGTGCTGTCGACGGTCATCAGTGCCCCGGTCGCCTACTACATTGTCTATCGCACGCGCTCCAATGCCGTGCTGTACCTGGCCCTGGTCTCCTGGTTCTCCAGCTACCTGGTGCGGGTCTACGCCTGGCGCTCGATCCTGGGCACCAACGGCGTGATCAACTCCACCCTGATGCACCTGGGACTGATCGATCAGCCACTGGAATGGCTGGTCTTCAGCAAGTTTTCAGTGGTGTTGACCCTGGTGCACATCATGCTGCCCTTCACCCTGCTGCTGCTGGTGTCGGGCTTGCGCGACATCAAGCGGGACTACCTGGAAGCCGCTGCGGACCTGGGTGCCGGCGGCGCCACCATCCTGTGGCGGGTGATCATGCCGATGGCGCACAAGAGCATCGTCAGCTCGTTCATGTTCACCTTCGTGCTTGCCGCCAGTGACTACGTCACCCCCCAGCTTTTGGGCGGCCGTGACGCGATGACCACCGGCCTGGTGATCGCCAACCAGTTTCGCTCGGTCGGCAACTGGCCACTGGGGGCTGCGATGGCCTACTTGCTGCTGCTGGTTTTCATGCTGGTCTATGCGTTGCTGCTGGGTGTGCTGCGGGCTGCAAACCTGGCGCCCGGCAAGCGTTACCACGACTGATGACCGCCCATAAAAAAGGTAACTCGCCATGATCAGGCTCTTCACTTACGTCTACATGCTGTTTCTTTATGCGCCCATCGCGATCATCGCGCTGTTCAGCTTTCATTCGTCGGCCTCGCTGTCGTTCCCGTTCGAAGGCTTTTCGACCCAATGGTACGAGGCGCTGTTCAGCAGCCCGGACTTCATGACCGCATTGACCAACAGTGCAATCGTCGCCGCGGGTTCGGCCATTCTGACCACCTTGCTGGGAACGTTCTCGGCCCTGGCGCTGATGCGCATGAAGGGCCGGATCAAATCCATCTTTGCCTTCATGAACTTCGCTCCAATCGCCCTGCCCGGGCTGTTCCTGGGGATCGCGCTGGTGATTTTCTTCTCGTTGATCGGCCTGCCACGCTCACTGTTGACGGTGATCATCGGCCATACCTTGTTCACCTTCCCCTTCTTCGTCGAGTCCGTGCGTTCTCGCCTGGAATACTTCGATCTGTCGTTCGAAGAAGCTGCACGTGACCTGGGTGCATCGCCGCTCAAGGCGTTCTGGTTGGTGACGCTGCCGATCATCGGCCCGACGATTGCCGGTGCCGCGATCCTGGCGATCGCCCTCTCCCTGGACGAATTCCTGATCACCGTGTTCGTCACCGGCAGCGACACCACGTTGCCACTCATGATTCTTTCGATGATGCGCCGCGCCGTCAGCCCAACCATCAATGCCGCCTCGGTGTTCATGCTGGTCGTGACCATTGCCATCATTGTCATTGCCGGCCTGGTCATGACCCTGCGCCGTCGTCGTCTCGAACTTGAACGTGCTGAAACTGCAGAGTAATCGCCATGACCAACAGTATCGAACTGACCGGAATATCCAAGAGCTACGGCAATCTGACTGCCCTGGGCAAAGTCGACCTGACCGTAAAGCGCAACGAAATCCTGACCCTGCTCGGCCCCAGCGGCTGCGGCAAAACCACACTGATGCGGATCATCGCGGGCTTCGAGGAACCGACCACCGGCAAGGTCGTGATCGACGGCAAGGACTCCACCGCGCTGGCACCGGAACATCGCCCCGTCAACATGGTGTTTCAGAAGTACGCCCTGTTCCCGCATCTCGATGTCTTCGACAACGTGGCGTTCGGACTGCGCCTGAAAAAGAAACCGCGGGACGAAATCAAGCGTGAAGTGACCAAGGCACTGGAGTTGGTGCAACTGGAAAGCTTCAAGAATCGCTGGATCTCCGAGCTCAGTGGCGGCCAGGCGCAACGGGTCGCCCTGGCCCGGGCCCTGGTCAACCGCCCCGCCGTGCTGTTGCTCGACGAACCCTTGGCGGCCCTGGACCTGAAGATTCGCCACCACATGCTCAACGAGATCAAAAGGATCCACGAAGAGACCTCGACCACTTTCGTCTACGTCACCCATGACCAGGACGAAGCGATGATCCTCTCCGACCGGGTGGTGCTGTTGAACAAGGGCGGCATCGAGCAGATCGGTGGGCCACAGGAGATGTACTGGTCGCCGCGCACCTTGTTCGCCGCCAAATTTTTCGGCGACACCAATATCGTCAACGGCACCTATGGGCCGGCCGATGCCAGCAGCGGTTATGTCGAGCTTCCGTTCGGACGCTACGCACACACGGCCAAGAACACCCTCGGTGCCGGGCCGGTCAATGTGTCGATCCGTCCGGAAACCATCGGCCTCGAGCCTGCCCTGGGCAAACCGCTGGCCAACGGGGCCTTTGCCGGGAAAGTCAAAGACACGTCGTTCATCGGCAATCGGGTGATTTACCGCGTCGCCGTAGCCGGCGGAACCCTCGACCTCAAGTGCCAGCAGTTGCCGACCCCCGGCAGCCTCACACTGCCGCCCGGTGCGGATGTCGCCCTGACCTGCAAACCGGACAGCTTCGTGGTGATACCCGCCTGAACAGCTTTCGTTTGAACGGCAATCCCTGCGGCATTTCGCGCCGGGTCTGCGATTAACACCGACGCTGGATCAGCTCTTCACCAAGAGCCTGATCCGGCGTTTTTTTTGACCTGAACGGTGAACAACAATGGTCCAATATATCGTGGTCGGGGGTGGGTCAGCCGGGTGCGTCATCGCCTCGCGCCTGAGCGAAGACAAACAGGCGTCGGTCGTGCTGCTGGAGGAAGGGCCGAGAGACACCCACCCGTTCATTCATCTGCCTGTGGGTTTCTATAAAACCAGTCAGGGCAACCTGGTGGAACGCTACCCCTGGGAGCCACCGGCCGGCTATATCGGCACGCCGAATCCGACCATGGTGCAGGCCCGGGTACTGGGTGGCGGGAGTTCCGTCAACGCCATGGTGTACTTGCGCGGGCAACCTGCCGACTACGACAGTTGGGCCGAGGGCGGTGCCAGGGGCTGGGCCTACAAGGACGTCCTGCCGTTCTTCAGGAAATGCGAAAGCAATGACCGTTTCAGCAACGACGCCCATGGCACCGACGGCCCGCTCGGTGTCTGCGATCAACGTTTTACCCACCCCTTGACCAAAATCTGGCTACAGGCCTGCCAGCAGGCAGGGCTGGCCTACAACGCCGATTTCAACTCCGGGGTGCAGGACGGTTGCGGGCTGTATCAGATCAACGCCAGCAACGGCCTGCGATCGAGCACCTCGGTGGCCTATCTGAAACCCGCGCGGCGGCGCCCCAACCTGACGGTCAAGACCGATTGCCGGGTGTTGCGCATCCTCGTCGAAAACGGACGCGCCATTGGCGTTGAATACCTTGAGAAGAACCGTCGCCAGGTGCTGCGGGCCGATTGCGAAGTGATTGTCAGCGCTGGGGCGATCAACACGCCAAAACTGTTGATGCTGTCGGGCATTGGTCCGGCCGCTCACCTGCAAGACAAAGGCATCAGGGTGATCCATGACCTGCCGGGGGTCGGGCGGAATTTGCAGGATCATATCGAAGTGTCGTTGATCAATGAACTGCGTCGCCCCTTGAGCTACGACAAGTACAAGAAGCCGCACTGGAAGATCGCCGCCGGCTTGCAGTACGCCCTGTTCCGCCAAGGCCCGGTGACCTCCAACGTGGTCGAAGGTGGCGCCTTCTGGCGTACTTCCCTGGCCGAGAACCGTGCGGACGCCCAGTATTGTTTCATGGCCGGGGCCGGCGTCGAGGACGGCGTAGGGTCCGTTCCTGGTGGCAACGGCTGCACCTTGAACGTCTGCCAGACCCGCCCTCGTTCCAGCGGCTTCCTGCAACTGCACAGCGCAGATCCCATGGACCTGCCCCGCATCGAGCCCAATTACCTGGCCGACCCGTTTGACCTGGAGTGCATGGCGCAGGCCACCGAGTTTG
Organism: Pseudomonas sp. A-R-19; assembly: GCF_019956575.1. Lineage (NCBI taxonomy): Bacteria > Pseudomonadati > Pseudomonadota > Gammaproteobacteria > Pseudomonadales > Pseudomonadaceae > Pseudomonas > Pseudomonas sp. A-R-19. Next base: position 121,853 of record NZ_JAHBDR010000030.1, on the reverse strand, counting down.
GTCGGCACATCATGTCCCAGGCCGCATTGGCCGGGCACATTCAGCGCGAGCACGTGCCCGCGGAACCGTTACGCACGCGTGATGACTATCGGCGATTCGTGCGCCAGCACGCCCACGCTGCGCTGCATCCGGTAGGCACCTGCAAGATGGGTATGGACGACATGGCGGTGGTGGACAACGAACTGCGTATACACGGGATCGATGGCCTGCGGATCGCCGACAACTCCATCGCACCGAGCCTGTGTTCCAGCAATACCAATGCGCTGGCGATCATGATCGGCGAGAAGGCGGCTCATCACATTCAGCGCGCGGGGTAACCCGGGCAAAGGGCCAATACCTGTAGGAGCCGGCTTGCCGGCGATGGACTCGAGTGCACCGCGTTTATCCGGGTTACACGCGTTATCGTTGACGACCATCGCTGGCAAGCCAGCTCCTACAAGGGACCGCGTCCTAGTCAAAATAGTGTGAACGCCAAACTGTAGGAGCCGGCTTGCTGGCGATGGACTCGAGTGCACCGCGTTTATCCGGGTTACACGCGTTATCGTTGACGACCATCGCTGGCAAGCCAGCTCCTACAAGGGACCGCGTCCCGGTCGAAACACGAAATACCTGTAGGAGCCGGCTTGCTGGCGATGGACTCCAGTGCGCCGCGTTTATCCGGGTTACACGCGTTATCGTTGACGATCATCGCTGGCAAGCCAGCTCCTACAAGGGACCGCGTCCCGGTCGAAACACGCAATACCTGTAGGAGCCGGCTTGCTGGCGATGGACTCAAATGCGCCGCGTTTATCCGGGTTACACGCGTTATCGTTGACGATCATCGCTGGCAAGCCAGCTCCTACAAGGGACCGCGTCCCGGTCGAAACACGCAATACCTGTAGGAGCCGGCTTGCTGGCGATGGACTCAAATGCGCCGCGTTTATCCGGGTTACACGCGTTATCGTTGACGATCATCGCTGGCAAGCCAGCTCCTACAAGGGACCGCGTCCCGGTCGAAACACGCAATACCTGTAGGAGCCGGCTTGCTGGCGATGGACTCCAGTGCGCCGCGTTTACCCTGTTCGCACGCGTTACCGTTAACGACCCTCGCTGAAAGTCCAAAAAAAACTCCCCGAATGGAGAGCCTTTTTTACCACTGGACGATCACACGGCCTGTTTGTAACGGCGAATCCGGATATCCGCCTGTTCCTTGTGCCCGGCAAAACCTTCCATGCCGCACAAGCGCGAGCAGTACTCGCCGACCAGCACAGAGGCTTCGTCAGTCAGGACACGCTGATAGGTGCAGGTCTTGATGAACTTGCCGACCCACAGGCCGCCGGTGTAACGCGCGGTTCCGGTGGTGGGCAATGTGTGGTTGGTGCCGATCACCTTGTCGCCGTAGGAGACATTGGTGCGCTGCCCGAGGAACAGCGCACCATAGTTGGTCATGTGTTCCAGGAAATACAGAGGGTCACGGGTCATGACCTGGACGTGTTCGGAGGCAATGCGGTCGGCTTCCTCGACCAGTTCGTCCACGGTGTCGCACAGGATGATCTCGCCATAGTCACGCCAGGCGACGGAGGCAACGGGCGCGGTCGACAAAATGCCCAGCTGGCGCTCGATTTCCGCCGGCAGGGTTTCCGCCAGCTCAGCGCTGTTGGTCAAAAACACCGCGGGCGAGTTGACGCCGTGCTCGGCCTGCCCCAGCAAGTCCGCGGCAATGATTTCGACATCGGAACTGTCGTCGGCTATCACCAGTGTTTCGGTCGGCCCGGCAATCAGGTCGATGCCGATCTTGCCGAACAACTGACGCTTGGCTTCGGCGACATAGGCGTTGCCCGGGCCGACGATCATATCGACAGGCTTGAAGGCATCGGTGCCCAACGCCAACGCAGCAATGGCCTGAACGCCGCCAACACAATAGATTTCATCGGCGCCGGCCAGGTACATGGCCGTCACGATGGCCGGATGAGGCTTGCCGTCGAACGGTGGCGCCGCTGCAACCACGCGCTTGACGCCCGCAACCTTGGCCGTCAATACGCTCATGTGTGCCGATGCCAGCAATGGATACTTGCCGCCGGGGATATAGCAGCCCACCGAGTTCACCGGAATGTTGCGATGCCCGAGGATCACGCCCGGGAGTGTTTCGACTTCGACATCGTGCATCGAGGCTTTTTGCACCTCGGCAAAACGCCGCACCTGTGCCTGCGCAAACTTGATGTCGCTGATTTCCTGTTCCGAAAGACTGGCGACGCACGCGGCGATTTCTTCGTCGGTCAGGCGGAAGGTCGCAGGCTCCCACTTATCGAATTTCTTCGAATACTCGCGAACGGCTGCATCGCCGTTCTTGGCGACATTGGCAATGATCTGCTCGACCGTCTCGCGCACTTGCGCAGCGATTTCGGCTTGGGCTTCGACCGGCTTACTTTTTTTCAGATAACGAATCATCAATTTGCTCCTGGTGGTTCTTGATGCACGCAACATGCACTCAGCATTGGCAAACATCTTTTCGCACCCCCCTGCTCCGGGCAATTTCGCAGCCGCCCTATTGCTGACGCGATCTGACGCAGCACAGACGCAAAGTTGAAGCACTTGCAGCAGCGCAGCCGCTCTGGCGCGGGCGATCGTGTTATTCGTATAACCTTTTATTATCAAAACCGACTTGAACAAAACCGTTCTACTGTCCGTGCCTGTTCACCGCATCTCCACGCAAACCCAAGCCAGACTGGCTATTCCATTAAAAATTTGATCAAGGCATTGACAGCGGCGTTTTGAGTGATAGCTTAAATAAGCGGTTATACGTATAACCTAATAATCACACCCAACCTAAGAGGTGACCAACCGTGAGTCGAGTCTTGTATCTATACGGTGGCTGGCCCGGCCATTTCCCCTACGAAATCGCCGCATGGGCCCGGACCGTTTTCCAGGAGCTGGATTTCGACATTGAAGAGTCGACCGACATCTTCACATTGGACAGGGATTTGACCGGTTACGACCTGATCGTGATTGGCTGGAACAACGCGGTCACCACTGAAACGCTGACCGCCTCGCAGGAAAACCGCCTGCTCGAAGCGATCGAAAGCGGCACCGGCCTGGTGGGTTGGCACGGTGCGGGGGCGGCCTTTCGCGCCAGCCTCAAGTACCACTGGGTGCTGGGCGGCTCCTTTCTTGAGCATCCGATGGGCGAAGGCTTTCCCCATCCTTACCAGGTCAACGTCATCGACCACACGCATGAGGTCACTCAAGGCGTCGAGGATTTCGAGGTGCGTTCCGAGCAGTACTACATGCAGGTGGACCCGAACATCCATGTGCTCGCCGAAACCACGTTCGATGGCAACCCGTTCCCGTGGATCAAGGGCCATCGCAGCCCGGTTGCCTGGGTACGCCAGTGGGGCCTGGGGCGCGTTTTCTACCACTCCATCGGACACGACACCAGCAACCTGGCCGACCCCAATATCCGCCGCCTGACCAAACAGGGCCTGAACTGGGCAACGCGCGGACGAGCTGAAGGTCACGGCAAAACCACCGCATCCACCCCGCTTTCATCAACCCAAGGAGTCCTGTCATGAGCAAATTGACCGGCAGCCAGATCGTGGCACAAACCCTGAAAAACTACGGCGTCGAGTATGTCGCCGGCATTCCCGGCCACGGTATCTGGACACTCACCGACGCCTTCCTCGAGGAAGACTCGAAACTCAAGTTCATCCAGGTCTTCCACGAACAGAGCGCCGTGCATCTGGCCGATGGTTACTACCGCGTGGCCGGCAAGCCGATGGCGGCGGTCACCTCCATCGGTGCCGGTGCCGCCAACACCGTAATCGGCATGGCCACCGCGTTCACCGACTCCACCAGCCTGATGCTGATCACTGGCGGGCCGCCCACCCACATGCGTGGCCACGGTCTGCTGCAGGAGCTGGAACGCTACACCGATAACGACTTCCCGAAAATCGCCGAAGCCGTGACCAAGCGCCACTGGGTCGCCACGCGCGTTGAAGAGTTGCCGTTCATGATGCATCGGGCCTGGAGCTCGATGGTCACCGGCCGCCCGGGTCCGGTCCATCTGGAAATCCCGATGGATGTTCAGGCCGAAGCCGCGGAAGTGACCCTCCATGCCCTGGAAGAACGCACGCCGATCGGCAAGTGCTTCCCGGATCCGGCGGCCACGGCCCGCGCCGTTGAAGAACTGCAGGCCTGCAAGCGCCCGGTGCTGGTCATCGGTGGCGGTGTCATCACGGGTGAAGCCAGCGCTGAAGTGCTCGCCCTGGCCGAGGCCTGGAAAATTCCGGTGGTCACCACCTGGAACGGCAAAAGCGGTTTCCCCGAAGACCACCCGTTGTTCGCCGGCAGCGTCGGCCAGACCGGCACGATGTGCGGCAACAAAGTAGCCTCCACCGCCGATGTGATTATCGCCGTGGGTTGTCGCTTCACCGACTGGTCGTCGTCCAGTTATGCCAAGGGCGTGACCTTCGCCATTCCGCCGTCGAAGTTGATCCACATCGATATCGACCCGCACGAAATCGGCAAGAACTACCCCGTCACCGTGGGCATCTGCGCAGACGCCAAACACGCACTGGCCCATATCGTCGAAGGCCTGAAAGGCCAGACTGTCGATCGCGAGGAGTACCTCGGCGATCTGCGCGGTTATCAGGACGAATGGGAAACCAAGCTCGCCGGCCGTCGTGACTCCGACCGCTTCCCGTTCACCTCGCAACGTCCATTGGGCGCGTTACGCAAGATCTTCCCGCGCGACACCATCGTGGTGGTCGGTTCCGGCAACACCCAGGGCGCGGTCAAACAGACCTTCCCGGTCTATACCCCGCGCACGCACCTGACCTCTGGCGGGTTCTCCTCCATGGGCTGGGCCGTGCCTGCCGCCATCGGCGCCAAACTGGCGGCGCCGAACCAACCGGTGGTCTGCATCCTGGGCGACGGTGACTTCCTGATGACGTCGCAGGAAATCGCGATTTGCGTGACCAACAACATTCCGGTCGTGTTCATGATCCAGAACAACGCCGGGTACATGTCGATTCGCGGTGGTCAGCGCAAGCAGACCAGCCGCCATATCGGCACCGAGTTCAACCACCCGGACGGCACGCCATACAGCCCGGACTTCAAAGCGGTTGGCGAAGCCTTCGGCCTGAAGTCTTACCGTGTGGAACGCCCGGAAGACCTTGAGCCGATCCTGCAGGAGGCGCTGGACCTGAACGCTCCGGTGCTGATCGAAATCCCGACTGACCGCGACGCTGCCGGCCCTTGGGTACCGGGCTGGTGGGACTTCCCGATTCCCGAATACATCACTGACGAACGTCAGGACGAGTACTGGGAAATCCGCAACTCCGAACAACACCTGTAAGAACTGGAGCAGCTCAAATGAGTGATGCATTGATTTCGCATCATGCAGAGCTGAATCCACAATCGGGGGCGTCGCGCGAACCGCGCGTCCTCGACGTGGTGACACCTGATGCAGATGGCAATATCAATTGTGATGTGGTGATTATCGGCTCGGGCATGGGCGGTTCGACCTTTGCCCATGCGTTGCGCGATAGCGGGCTGGACATTGTGATCGTCGAACGTGGTGATTTCCTGCCGCGAGAAATACACAACTGGAGCAGCGAATCGGTCTTCGGACAAGGCCGTTACCGCAATGCCGAGCAGTGGCTGGACGAAGCCAACCAACCCTTTTCGCCTGGCGTATTTTATTACGTCGGTGGAAACACCAAATTCTATGGCGCGATGCTGCCACGGTTTCGCGAAGAAGACTTTGCCGAAATCCGGCACGCCGAAGGCCTCTCCCCGGCCTGGCCGATCAGCTATGCCGATCTGGAACCCTGGTACGCCGAGGCGGAAAAACTCTACCGGGTACACGGCCAGGCAGGCGTCGACCCCAGCGAGCCCTGGCGCTCGGCCCCCTACCCGCAACCGGCGCTCGAGCACGACCCGGCCCTGGCTGCCCTGGAGCAGAGCATGCGCCGCTCAGGCCTCAAGCCTTTCGTGATGCCCGCAGCCGTGGACTATGGCAATGGCGGTGACTGCGTACTGTGCTCAACGTGCGATGGTTACCCTTGCCTGCTGGACGCCAAGGCTGACGCTGAAGTCTCTGCCTTGAGGCCGGCCTTGCGCAGCGCAAGCGTCAGGTTGCTGACCCGTACCACGATCAAGCAACTGATAACCGCGGCGGACGGGCGCACGGTCACGCAAGCCCACGGCCTGATCGATGGTCGTGCCGTGACGCTGCACGCCAAGCGCTTCGTACTGGCCTGCGGTGCGGTGAACAGCGCCGCGCTGCTGCTCAAGTCGGCAAACGAACAGCACCCCGAAGGCCTGGGCAACAGTTCCGGGCAAGTGGGTCGCAACTACATGGTGCACAACAGCACGTTCATGCTGGCGGTCGACCCTCGACGCAAAAACAAGGTGATCTTCCAGAAGACCCTGGCCATCAACGACTGGTACAGCGCCGGTGCGAACAACTCGTTCCCCCTGGGGAACGTGCAGATGCTGGGGAAAATCCGCGAACCGATGATCACCTCCATGCGTCCGTGGCTGCCGAAGTTCGCCTCGCGCTACATCACCGATCACAGCGTCGACCTGTACCTGACGTCGGAAGACCTGCCGACCCGGGAGAACCGGGTCACCTATGACGCGCAGCGCGGTGCGATCAAGGTCCATTGGCAACCCAACAACCTCAAGGCCCATGAAGGCCTGGTGAGCAAGACCAGCCAGGTCATGCGGGCGGCTGGCTACCCGTTGATCCTGAAAGCGCGCATGGGCATTGCCACCAATTCGCATCAATGCGGTACGGCGGTCATGGGCAAGGACCCGGCGTCGAGCGTGCTGGACATCAATTGCAAGATGCATGACCTGGACAATGTCTGGGTGGTCGACAGTTCTTTCTTCCCGTCATCGGCCGCGGTCAATCCGGCACTCACCATCGCCGCCAACGCCCTGCGGGTCGCGGCGAACTTCAAGCAATTGGCGCCGTGAACGGCATAGGGTGAAAGTGAAGGCTGCGGTTGTGCAAGTCACCGCAGCCTCGTTCATCGAACGGTGTCAAGCGTCCTGCACCTTGCGCGTCGAAGTGCGCACGATCAGTTTGGTGGCGAAAATCTTCTGTTCAGGCTGCAGCGGAGCATCGGCCGGCGCATTCAACTGCTCGGTCAACAGCCTTGCCGCATAGACGCCTTTCTCGACGATGGGTTGGCCAATGGTGGTCAGGCCCAGTTGCACCGCCTCGGGGATATCGTCGAAGCCAATCACCGAAAGGGCTTGCGGAACCTCGCGATTGAGCGCGTGGGCGGTTTTCATGCAGGCGATCGCCATGACATCCGAACAGGCAACCACTGCCGTGACGTCGCTGGATGTCAGCAAGGTAAAGGCCGCGGCTTGCCCGGACGTCGAATCAAGCCCGCCGGCCTCTATGATGCTCAGGTCCTCGAATGCCAGGCCCGCTGCACTGGCCTCCTCCACATAGCCGGTCAGCCGCTCCCTGACGATACGCTCGCTGGCACTCTTGAAGCGGTGGCGGTCGATTGGTCCGCGATATCCATCCGGGTTCAGCCGGTCGATGATGACCCCTATCTTGCGGTGCCCCAGCTCGAGCAAGTGACGCATCTGCGCGCGTGCGGCACCGCGGTCATCGATCCCGACAAAAAAGGAGCCTTCCACCAATGGCGAATCGATCACCACAAACGGAATGTTCTGTTTCACCACGGCCAGCACGGCCGGATGGTCATCAGGCAGGGTCGAGATGATCAAGCCATCCACCAGCCCGCGCAGCGCGAGGCTGCCGTGGTTCGCTGCGGGTGTGCGGCCAATGAGCCGATTGTTGTTGAGCGGGAACAACGTCAGCGCGACGTTCTCCAGTTCGCCCACCTCGCTGATCCCGCGCAGCAAGGCAACGGTGCAAGGGTCGGCGAACGCCAGGGACAACTTGTCCATCATCATCAACCCGATCGCCCCGATCTTGCCCGAGCGAAGGCTGCGGCCAAGCACATTGGGTCCCGGGTAGCCCAGTGACGCGGCTACGGCAAGGATATGCTCACGTTGGGCCTCGGACAGTTTGGATGGGCGATTGTAGGCGTAAGACACCGCAGGCTGAGACACCCCCGCCGCCAGTGCTACATCTTTCATTGAAACGGATGCCATCGCTTGCTTCCCGATCTGTTTTGAAAACCTCATGAGAGGTCAGTAAAAAAAACGCCATGTGCTCAGTGTAACCGTTGCGGCGAAACCTTCGGAACCAGTCGAGTGGCACTGAAAATGATCGCGATCATCAACGAGGCAACGACGAGCAATGCCAGCGAAAGGTTGCTTGCATGGGCGACGAACCCGATGGCCGCCGGCCCCATCAATATGCCGAGGTAGCCCAAGCTGGTGGCGGCGGCAATGGCCAGCTCACCAGGCATCGACGTTTGCGCGCCTGCCAGCGACAGGTAGACCGGAGCGATGTTGGCCAGACCTGCGCCTATCACCGCGAACCCCACGAGATTCAATAGCCAGTCATTCGCCAACACCACCATCGCGAACCCGGACATGACCACCAGTCCGCCGCCGATGAGCACCACCCGCGCGCCCAGCTTCAACAGTATCCGGTCTCCGTTCAATCGGCCCAGCGCCATCATGACCGCAAACACCGCGTAGCCCAGGCCGGCCAGCGAATGCTGGACACCTCGCTCGTCAGCCAGGAACACCGCGCTCCAGTCGAGAATCGCCCCTTCCGCGAGGAAGGCGAACAGGCAAAGCATACCCAGCAGTAAAACTTTTCGGGTGGGCCTGACAAATATCGGGGCGCCTTCGTCACCACTGCGCCCCAGCAACTGGCGACCATGCGTCAGGACGAAGGTGACCAGGATCGCCATGACCGCACTGCTTGCCACCAACGGCGTGGCGCCCAGCCATAACAATGCAGTGATACCCGCCGCACTGATAATCGCGCCGAGGCTGAACAGCCCATGAAAGCCGGACATGAGCGAGCGTCCGGTCGCGCGTTCGACCATCACGCCCTGAACGTTCATCGTCACGTCGACCGACCCGCACCCTGCCCCGAACACGATGAGGCTGAACATCAAGCCGGCAAAGGAATGAGTCGTCGCCAACAAGGGCAAGGTCAGCAGCACCAGGGCAATACCCACGTGCATCGTAAAGCGACAGCCCCTGCGCGCATTGAGAATGCCCGCCAGCGGCATCATCACCAGTGAGCCCAGGCCAAGGCACAGCAACAGCAGTCCCAGGGCAGCGTCGTCGATCCCCGCTCTCGTGCGCGCATAGGGCACCAACGGCGCCCAGGCGCCCATGCATACCCCTGACAGCAGGAACGTCGATCGATAGGCCGGTAGATGAGGCGTAGCGCACGGCAGTAGCAATTCTTGAGACGACACGGACACCCCTGGGCTCGGATTATTTAGAGTTATACGTATAACTCAAAATAATCCGTTCGGCCACAGGATCCATTAAAAACCGGCAGCCTCGGTGAACCGGGTTGCGTGCTATACGTCGCCTGACTTGAGAATGACGCTCGAAACAGTTGACATCAGTGGCGCCACCAATGCTATTTTTGCTGGAGTTATACGTATAACTCTTTCTGGTCTTACCCAGCTTTTGCATGCACACCCAACAAAAACAACAGGGACAATGCAGCGTGATGAATAACGTTCAAAAAACTCCAGTGCCCAAACGCATCCGCAAGGCGCGTATCGCGACCTTTCTCGGATTCATGATGATCGGCGCAATGATGTACATCTGGTCGACCGGGGTGAGTGTGTTCAGGACACAACTGGGCTTTACCGGTGAGCTGGGTGACGCGAACTTCGGCCTGATCGCACTCGGGGTCGGCGTCGGCTCGGCGGCAGGAGCGCTGCTGGTCGGGCGTCTGCTGGACTCCTTCGGTGCAAAACCGGTGATCACCGTGTGCGCCCTCGCCTACCCGCTGTCCATTATCCCGCTGGGTTTCGTCAGCGGTTTCTGGTTCGCGATGTGTTTTGGCGTTGTCCTGGGACTGCTGCGCGGCGCCCTGGATACGGCGTTGAATGCCCATGGCGTGCAGGTCGAGCGGTTTTATCAGCGCTCGATCATGTCCGGCTTCCATGCGTTCTATTCGCTGGGTGGTTTTCTGCTCGGGATGGCATGCAGCTGGCTGACGGGTTTCTACACCGACAGCGTAAAAGTGCCTTTTACCGTGCTGGGTATCGCCATGTTGATCGTCGGCTGTATTTTCAGCCGGTGGCTGCTGGGCAAGCATGACGTCCCCGACGCTGCCTTGGGCGACTGGCAAGCGGGCGCTCAGTCCGCGGATGAAATCGGCAAGGGGCCGTCGACCAAAACGCTTCTGGTGATGATTGCGCTCGGCGCCCTGCTGCTCGGCAGCATGATGGGTGAGAATGCAATCGCCGACTGGGGCCAGGAATACATGCGCCGCGAGTTCTCGACCTCGACTTCCACTGCGGGCATGGCGGTGTCGATATTCGTCGGTGCGGCGTTCATCGGGCGTCTGTTCGGCGACCGGCTGGCGGCAACCTTTGGCAATGCCCAAGTGGTTTTCGCCTGCGGGACAGTCTGCGTCCTTGGCATGACCCTCACCATCGTCGGCGGCACGGCCGTTACCGGCATCCTCGGCTTCGCGTTGTTCGGCCTCGGCCTTTCCTGCATCGCGCCGCTGATGATTTCCGCGGCTGGACGCCGGGACCCGCAACATGCGGGCCGCAACATCGGCATCGTCAATTGCATCGGTTTCTCCGGCATGCTCGTGGGGCCCGCCGCCATCACCGTGATCGTCAGCCATTTCGGCCTGGATTCGCTGATGTTTTTCCCGTTGATCATGCTTGGCCTGCTGGCAACATTCGGCCCGCTGCTGATGAGAGCGCCAAAAGGCGACAAAGGCGTGAAACAGTGCGCCGCCACCAACACCAGCGCCTAGCCCATCGGCCCAATGCAGACCCAGCGCGACGGCAGGCAAGGCGGATTTCGCGCAGGCCTGCTATCCCTGCAGTGGAATAGCAGGCAGTGCGCTGATCAGGGCCCGACCTCCGGACCCTGATGTTCAGGCCTGCCGCAAGGCGCCATCGAACGCCGGCGTCAGCCCCGACAACTCCAACTTGCGCACAAAGTCGCCGAGACGCTGCTGCTTGTAGGCGTCCACGTCCAGGTCGCGGTAATCGTAGAAACCCTGGCCATCGCGCAAGCCATTGCGGCCGTTTTGCATGTTGTCGGCAATCACCTGCGGCGACTCGAAACGCGGTGACAGCGCTCCACTCAGGTAGCGCGAGGCGTAGTAGAGAATGTCGCCTCCACCCCAGTCGATGAACTCAAGCAGGCCCAGCACCGAGAAGCGCAAACCGAAACCGACGCGCACCGCGGTGTCGATATCTTCCGCGCTGGCCACGCCCTCTTCCACCATCCGTGCGGCCTCGTTCATCGCCAGTGCCTGGATGCGCGGCACGATGTAGCCAGCCACCGGGTTGCACACCACAGGCACCTTGCCGATGCGCTTGAGCAGTTGCAGCAACCGCTCGACCACCTGTGGGCAGGTCGCTTCGCTGCGGCTGACTTCCACCAGCGGCATCAGGTAGGCCGGATTGAGCCAGTGCGCGTTGACGAAGCGCTGCGGCTCACTGACCATTTCGCTCAACTCGGTGACCAGGAACGTCGAGGTGGTCGACGCGATGATGGTCGACGCCGGGACATGCTCGCTGACCCACGCGAAGGTCTCCTGCTTGACCGCGATGACTTCCGGCACCGCTTCGAACACCAGGTCGCACTGGCGCAAAACCTCGGCGGCCCGGGACCGGGATTGCAGCGTCAACCGGGAGATCGCGATGTCCGCCTGTGCAGGCGCGAGCATGCCCAGGCGCACCAGCATCTGCAGTTCGCCGCGGATGTTGTTGCGCACTCGCTCGAAGTAGCCTTGTCGCTCATCCTCGGCGCGATCCTTGATATCGATGAGCGTCACCGGCAGGCCCGCATGGATGAATGCCAGGGCAATGCCCTCGCCCATCCGGCCGGCACCGACCACGCTGACTTGGGGCAGCGCGGCGTTCATCAGTTGTAGCCCTTGGTCAGCAGTTCGGTCATCTGCGCCCGACTCAGCGTGGCCAGACCGAGGTTTTCCAGGGTGCGGCCCTCGGCATAGAGGTCACGAGCCGCGACGACCGAGGCAATGCTCAGCAAGCCCTGCGCGACCGGGGTCGGCACACCGGCCCAGCGGCCGACGGACACCAGGAAGGACAGGCCCAGGCGGGTGTCTTCGAGCATGTAGCGATGCTTCTGCAGGTCGATGTCTTCACGCCAGTCGCCGCTGTCGGTCAGCTTGCCATGGGCACCGCGACCGTACATCCACTCTTCGCCTTCGGTGGTGTTGTAGTGGTCGGCCAGCGGGAAGTGCGGCGCACCGTAGGTCAGTGCTTCGCGCACGGCCATGCGCTCGGCATCAAGCTGGTTGGTCACGCGACGAATCGACGGCTGGGTGCCTTCGTTGTGAATGTCCCAGGACTCGAAATGCTCCAGGGGACCGGCGTTCATCATGATCAGCGGCGGGTGAATGATGGGACCGGCGTTCATCAGCGCACCGCTGAGGGCGTCTTCAATCGGCTCGACGCTCGGATAGGCTTCACGCAGCACCGCGAACGCATGCTCGGACAGGTTGCTGGGAAATACGCCAGTCGGCAGGCGGGTGGCGTAGCCGCTGATCACCAGATCGCTGGCGCCATGCTTGCGCACCAGGTACGGCAACGTGCCGGTTTCAGCGAAGGCGACCTTGCTGCGGTTGCCCGCATCGGCCATGGCCTTGGCGAACACGAAGCTGCCGAAGGTGCCCGGCGGCAGGAACACCACCTGACCGTCGTGCAGGTGCGGCGCCACATGTTTGGCCAGGTCTTCGTGGGAGGTCGACGGCAGCGGGATGATCACCAGTTGCGCGTCGGCCAGGGCTTCGGCCAGGTCGTCGGTGAACGAGAGCTTGTCGCCCTGCTGGCCGACGGACAACTGGCGAGTGCCCTTGTAGTCCTTGATGGTCAGGCTGCCGATGGCCAGCAGCTCCTTGAGCGCGGCGGAGTCTCGACGCCACAGGCGGGTCTGGTGCCCCTTTTCAGCCATTTCGACAGCAGCGGCGTAACAGCCGTGACCACCACCCAGCACGGTAATATTCATGCAGATACTCCTTTTTGTTAGAGACTCGATCCTATCGAGCCGCACCGCCACAGACTCATCCGATTGCGCAGCCGAATGACGGATTGCGCAGCAGTCTCAATGCTTCTGCCGCCGCAGGGTGTCCGACGGCAGGCAGCCATAACGTTGCCGATAGGCGCTGGAGAAATGCCCGAAACTGTTGATGCCGTGACGCAACAGGATATCGGTGACAGTCTCACCGGCCCTGCCCTGTTTGAGCGACTCATGGATCACCGCCAGTCGGCGGTCACGGATGTACTCAACTGGCGCCTGCTGGAGGAACTGGTTGAAGCCGTTCTGCAAGGTGCGCACCGAGACGCCACACAGCTCGCTCAAGGTCGTCAGGCTGATGGGTTCGTCGAGGTGCTCCTCGATGTAGTCACGGGCCTTCTTCACGTGGTGCGGCAGCGGCGCGCGCGAATCGAGCAAAAGATCCGCCGAGTAGTTGTGCGGCAATTGCGTGAGCAGCAGTTGCATCAGGTATTCGGACAGACCGCCGGCGAGGCACGAACCGTCGACGCCGCTGCCGTACAGCCGGCAGATGTAGTCCAGGGTGTGATAGAGGCTGACGACGCCGGCGCCCAGGTGGTCGACGCTGACATCGAAGATCACCGATTGGCGCAGGCTGCGGCCGAGCAGGCGTTGCAGTTGCGTCTCCAGGGCATCGCGATCGACTCGCAGGATCAGGTTGCGGCACTCGCCATTGGTGACGATGCGACTTTGCGCAAATGGCGAGGACACGCTCAGGTAGCCCGACTGCATCGCCGCGCTGCGCCGACCGTGGGCGACTTCGCACTGCCCTTGCAAGGTAATGCGAAACAGGTACTGATCGGCGATGTCGCCGATGGTGATCTCCACCGGCGCGCCATAGCTCAAGTCGAGCAGCGCCGAGTCGCCGAAAAACACGCCGTTGAGCCGGGTGTACATCGGCTCGTCACGCAGTACGTTGAAACTGTGCGGGCACAGGTAGTGGCTGACCTTGTCCTTGATCTCGCGGTAATCGGCCGAGCTGAGCAGGCTGTGCCGTTCCAGCAGGTGTACGTCATTCAACATCAAGGATTCCCCCTGTCTGAAGCACATCAGCCCCGCATCCGTTGAAGGAGCGAGGCCGAGGTGCCGATTGCGGTCTGTGGCTGATCAGGCCCGGGTCGGATATTCCCGGGCATAACTTTCACGGAAGCGACGGCAACCGCGCCACAGCAACAGCACCGTCAAGGCCGAGGCACCGGCGATCACCAGCGACATCGAAGAACCCACCGCCGCGGGCGAGCCGAAGTAGCGGTCGGTCAGCAACGCCACCAGCGTGGTGCCCAGGCCCAGGCCCAGCAGGTTGCTGATCAGCAGGAACACGGCAGAAACCTGTGCACGCACCTGGTTCGGCGCGAGGATCTGCATCGCCGCCGTGGAGGCTGGCATCGGGAACGAGGCGAAGAACATCGCTGGCACCAACAGCGTCACCGACAGCCACAGTTGATCGACTTGCGGGAACAATACGGCCGGCACCGCCATGCCGAGGGCACCGATGACGCCGGTGCGCATGGCTGCGTCCTGATAGCCTTTCTTGGCCAGATAGTCGGTGAGCCATCCACCGAACAGCACCCCGGCGGTGTTGGCCACCAACAGCACGGTGCCGAGCATGTAGCCCGCCTCCATTGGCGACAGGCCGAACTTGCGGATGTACAGCGCCGGGCTCCAGCTCATCATGCAGAACAGGGCCATGGCGTAGAACGAAAAGCCCAGGTAATGGCAGGTGAAGGTGGCACGGTGGCGGCCGAGGAAACGCAAGCCATCGCTCATCGCAACCTTCTTCGCCCGACCCTGCGCATCGACCTGCAGGCCCTTGCGCGCCGGGTCACGGACGGTGAGCCAGATCAGCAGGCCGACCAGCATGCCGGGCAGACCGACGATGAAGAACGCCAGTTGCCAGGCCTTCATCGCGCCGAGAAAGGCGACCTCGATGGTGTTCATGTCCTTGAGCATCGCGATCACATAGCCGCCCACCAGGAAGGCCAGGCCACCACCGACGAACGAGCCGATCGAGTAGATGCCCACGGCGCGGCCGAGTTTCTCCTTGGGGAACATATCGCTGAACATCGAGTAGGCCGAGGGCGACAGGGCCGCTTCGCCGACGCCGACGCCAATGCGCGCGAGGAACATGTGCAAGAAGTTCTTGCTCAGGCCGCAGGCCGCTGTCGCCAGACTCCAGAACACCACGCCGACAGCGATGATCCTCGGGCGCGAAAAGCGGTCGGCCAGATAGGCGATGGGCATGCCCATGAACGCGTAGAACAACGAAAAGGCCAGCCCGTGCAGCAAGCTGAACTGGGTGTCGCTGATCTGCAGGTCGGCTTTGATCGGCTCGATCATCAACGCCAGGATCTGCCGATCCACGAACGAAAAGATGTAGGCGATCATGCACAAGCCGACCACGTACCACTCGTAGATGTAGGTTTTCTTCTTCTGCTGCTGTAGGACCGCGTTATCGACCTGGATATTCACTAGTGTTTGCTCCTCTTGGAATCCGCTCATGCGCGCAGCGCGCCGGTTGACGGTGCACAGCACACCGACTGGGAAGTTGCGGGGCAGATGCAAAGGACAAAGGGTTCGAACATGGTCAGGCCTCTTATTGTTATGGGGTCAATCCCTGGGTGGACCGGGCTTACCAGAACTTCCAGGTGTAGGTCGTGGCGACTCGAAATTCGTTGTAGTCGTAGCCGTACTTCTGTTTCACGTCGATGTTGCGCAGGTCCAGCCCCAGGCCTTGCAGCGCCCCGCTCTGCACCACGTAGCTGAGCCCGAGGAAACGTTCGCTTTCCTGGTTATCGCTGAGGTTGTTGCCACGGTTCCAGTGGGTGCCCTTGATGTAGCGGGTGTAGAGCTTCAGCCCCGGCATGCCCATGCCGGCAAAGTCATAGCTGTAGCGCGCGCCCCAGGACTTTTCACCCGGGCGGACGAACCCCAGGGACGACCAGTGCACCAGGTAAGGTTGCGGGATATAACCGTTCATCGTCGGGAACACGCTGTCACCGAGCATGCGCTGGTAACTGAGACCAAACATGTGGGCGCCTTTGAGCAAGGTGAACAAGCCACCGTAGGAGCGGTTGTCGATCTCACCGTTCAATGCATTGCCATCTTCATTGTTATTGAAGTAGCGCAAGTCGGTTTTAAGTTTGTAGCCATTACCCAGATCAGCCATGTGCATCAGGCCGAAATAGTGTTGCTGATAAATATCGTGCAACACGCCATAGAAATAACTGGCTTGCAGGTTCTTGGTAATGTCGTAAGTTGCGCCGCCGAAGTCCAGGCCGTCACTGTCGAGATTATCGGTAGAGCCAAACTTGTACAGTTTCTCGTGATTGGAAGACTCCCGTGTCGCCGCCGACCAGAAACGGCCGCCGGTCATCGTCAACCCATCGATTTCCTTGGACTCGACCACCGCCCCTTGATAGATCGTATCCAATTGCCGACTGGTGTCATCGAAAGCCACCGGCAATTGTGGGCGAAGGTCGCCCACCTTCAACTCGGTCTTGCTGTAGCGCATCTTCAAGGTTGCGCCGGCGCGACTGTAGTCATCGGCCGTCTGCTGTTCGCTGACGCTGTACGGCAGCGAACCGTCGTTGCCCGACGAATCCAGGCGCACGGCGTATTGCGCGTCCACATCAAGGCCGATGGCCAAGGCCGTGTCGGTGTAACCGGAGGTGAACTGCGCATCGAAACCCTGGGACCAACTATGCACTTCAGAAACCGGCGCATTGGTATTGGTGTAGTTACGGTGCAAGTAGAAGTTACGCGTATCCACTTTGAAGTGACTGTCATCAATAACATCGGCATGCACTGCCAATGGCGAACAGATCATCCCCAACACGCTGGCAATACTGAGCCCTCGGCAAGATTGCTTTACCTCATGCATCTAACTTCTCCACATCTGTATGTGCTGGGCACTGTATTTATAGGAGCAGAATTAAACTAAAAACTAAAAGCGCCGGTCTTTTGTTGTTATCGGGTAAAGCGCCTGGTGGGCTCAATGGACCAGTCCGCCATGACGACACGCCTCGTGCCTGTGCAAGGTAAGTCAGTAGACGCCGCGGGGGTATCAAGATGAACAGCATCCGTTGAGGGGTAATCTCCCGCCCGGCTAAAGGTTTCCCTTAGTCCACACCACCCACATAGCGGAAACCGGCACCGACGTCGTGGAAGTGGATGAGCCCTAAACTAGCGATTGCACTGCCTGCCAACCTCCCCGATTGCGCAGGCAATTCTCCAATTGCGCAGCCTGATGCAAAGCGCCTTGGCACTGAACCGGGCCAGAACCCAGGCCTACAGGTAAAGATGTGGCCGCTCTCGACCCAGCGTGTGTAAAAACGCAGAGACTGTTTGGAAAACAGACATCAATATGGGTGACCTGAAAGGAGGAACACCATGAGCCGCACCCGCCATACCTGCCTGATGGCGACCTACAACCAGTGGATGAACGAAAAGATTTGCCAGGCGGCCAACAGCCTGTCCGATGAAGAACTCGCAGCGGACCGCAAAGCATTCTTCGGTTCCATTCTCGGGACGCTCAATCACCTGGTGGCCGGGGATACTGTCTGGCTCAAGCGATTCGCCACGCACCCGGCGAACTACCTGGCGCTGGAGCCGATTCGACAGCTGCCTGCCCCCAGGAACCTCAACGAGTTGCTGTTCTCGAATATCCGCGAGCTGTCGGCACATCGAGTGTGGCTCGACCAAGTCATTGTCGATTGGTCTCGCTCCATTACCGAGTCGGACCTGGATCACATCCTCAACTACTCAAGCATGAAGGGAGTGCCCGCCGACAAGGATTTTCATGGCTTGCTCATGCACTTCTTCAACCATCAGACCCACCACCGCGGGCAAGTGACGACCTTGCTTTCACAAGCAGGTGTCGACACCGGTGATACGGATCTGGTCATCCTTATTCCATCCGAATCGCGCACACCATAGATATCGCCAGTACGTGCAAGGTTGTCGGCTGGCCAGCGTCAAGGCCAGCGGGATGTCCACAAACTACGAGCGCCAGACAGCGGTGAGGTCATCGCCGTCGAGGCCCGCCATGACCTCGGCCGTGTGCGCACCCCGTGTCGGAATCGCTCCCGGCGTCGCGACCCGGCCGTCAAATCGCGGCGCGGGACTGGCCTGCAGCAGGCCATCGCGTTCGAAATACACGCCCCGCTCCACCATATGCGGATGTTGCGCGGCCTCACGCGGGCTCAGCACTGGCGCAAAGCACACATCGGTGCCTTCGAGCAGATCGCACCAATGCGCGCGCGGCTGGCTGGCGAACACATCGGCCAACAGCCCGCGCAGTTCCTCCCAGCGCTTGCTGTCCCATTGTTTGGCGAAACGCGGGTCATGCTCTAGCCCAAGCTTTTGCAGCAACAGCGCATAGAACTGCGGCTCCATCGAACCCAGCGCCACGTACTGGTCATCGGCGCAGCGATAAGTGGCGTAGAAATGCGAGCCGTCGTGAACGCTTTTGCCGCGCTGCTCCTGGAGCAGGCCTCGGCGGGTCAGTGACATCATCAACTGCATCATGTGCGCCGAGCCGTCGACGATGGCGGCATCGACCACCGTGCCCTTGCCGGTCTGCCGGGCACTGAGGACACCGGCCAGCACACCGACCGCCAGATACAGCGCACCACCACCGACATCGCCGATCAGGGTGATCGGCGAGGACGGCGCTTCGCCGGCCGTGCCGCTGTGGTACAGCGCCCCCGAAAGCGCGATGTAGTTGTTGTCGTGACCGGCGGCACTGGCCATCGGGCCGTTCTGGCCCCAACCGGTCATGCGCCCGTAGACCAGGCGTGGATTACGCGCCTGGCATTCCTGCGGTCCGAGGCCCAGGCGTTCCATGACCCCGGGACGCATGCCCTCGATCAGCACGTCGGCGCTCTCGATGAGTTTCAGGACCGCTTCGCGCCCCTCCGGGGTTTTCAGGTCGGCCACCACCGAGCGCTTGCCTCGGTTCAGCGGATTGACCGGGGCATTGGCCTGGCCGGTGATCGAGACTGACTCGGCACGCTCGACAGCGATGACATCCGCCCCCAGGTCGGCCAGGTGCATGGCACAGAACGGCCCCGGGCCGATGCCACAGATTTCTACGACTTTGATACCTGAGAGCATGTGTTTTTTCCTTTTTCGTCGGGAGCTGACAACGGGGCATTGATCGCGCGCGATGCGCGAAGCATGGCCACTACGCTAGCAGGGCACCCACCCCGAACATGCCCCCCGCGGTGGGGGGCTATAGGGCGAAAAAGGGATTGCATCCCTGCGTGCAGGACCGCGGACTCAAGCAGACGGCGCGCACGCCAAGGCGTTTTCAACGAAAGCCAGCATCTGCGAATGCACCAACTCCAGGTCGACGCCCGCAGGATTGAGCAGGACCTGCAGCATCATGCCGCGCAACGTGCCCAGGAACAGCAAGGCGCCCGTCATCGGGTCCACGTCCGGGCGCATCTCGCCGTTGTCGATGCCTTCGCGGATGTAGCGTGCCAGGTGCTTTTGCACCGAGAGGTTGTACTCGGCGAGGACCTGCACGGTTTCCGAGTCCTGGGTCACCGCTTCAGACATCAGGGCCAATAGCGCGCGGGTATTGACCCAGTCGCCGTCCGGGCGCGCCAGATAGACACTGACAAATCCCTTGAGCGCATCCATCCCCGGGCGCCACTGTGGCGACCGGGCCTGAACCAACTCCATGAACGTCGAGTTGACGAAACCCGCCAGGGCACGCAGCAGACCGGCCTTGTTGCCGAAATGGTGAGTCGCCAGGCCACGGCTGTAGCCCGCCTCCTCGCCCACCTCCGACAGCGTCATGCCGACCCAGCCCTTGCGCGCAACGATCTGTCGGGCAGCGACCAGCAGGCGTTGTTCCGCCTCGGCGCGACGCTCCAGTTGCGTGCGCCGCGACGTCGGCCGGGTGGTTTTTTCAACGGGTTCCATCGGGTGATTCCTTACTGTCCTGTAAAAACGGGCGTGCGACGTTCGGCCATGGCGCGGGTGCCTTCGGCAAAATCGGTGCTGACAATCTGCCATTCCTGCTCGGACGCCTCGCGATCGATGATCCGGTCAACCGCATCGGCCAACCCCATGCGCAGGGTTTCACGACTGGACATGACCGCGCCGGGTGCCGAAGCGGCGATTTCCTCGGCCAGCTCGCGGGCCTTTTGTCGCTCCGTGCCCGGCTCTGCCAGTACATCGGCCAAACCGATACGCACCGCTTCGCGACCATCGATGCGGCGCCCGGTGGCGATGAGCAGCGAGGCCATTTGCGGGCCGACCAGGCGCGGCATGGTAACCGAAATCCCGAAGCCTTGATGAATGCCGAGCCGGTTGAAGTTGGCCGAGAACCGCGCTTTTTCGCTGGTCACGCGAAAGTCCGCGACCAGCGCCAGGCCCAGGCCGCCGCCGATGGCGGCGCCCTCCACCACACAGATCAGCGGCTTGCGATTGCGAAACAGGCGCACGGCCGACTTGTAGACGCGACGCGGGTATTGCGGGTCGCGCTGATCGGCACCCGAGAAGTCGGCCCCGGCACAGAACACCTTGCCTTCAGCCTGCAGGATGACGACCCGGCACTCTGGCAAATCGTCGAGGTATTGCAGTGCGTCGGCCAGGTCATTGATCAGCTCGGCATCGAAAAAATTCAATGGCGGACGATTGAAATCGAGGATCGCGACATGGCCTTCAAGGTTCAGTGTCAGGCCGCGGCCGGGGATAAAGGAGGTGTTGGTCGACATGAAAGCTCCGTGTCTTTGGCGATGTTCAAGAGTGGCAGCGGCTTGATTCGCTGCCAAGGTTGCTGTTAGCTTATTTACTTGTTGGGCGTTCAGCAAGTTAGAAAACAAGACCACCACCCACTCTTCACATGAGCAAAAAGCCATGCAGGCACTCGATATCCGTCCCTGTCAATTGGACGCCAAAACACAGGCTTTACGGGCCGAAGTGCGCGAATTCGTCGCCGAAACACTGAAGGACTACCCGGCCCACGAACGCGCGAAAAACTGGAATGGCGCCGACCCTGAATTCAGCCGCAAGCTGGGCCAGCGCGGCTGGCTGGGCATGACCTGGCCCAAGCGCTACGGCGGACAGGAACGCAGTGCCCTGGAACGTTATGTGGTGCTTGAGGAGCTGCTCGCCGCTGGCGCGCCGGTCAATGCGCACTGGATCGCCGAGCGTCAATCCGGTCCGTTGCTGATGAAGTTTTCCCCCGATGTGCTGGCGCCGCGACTGATGCCGGCGATTGCACGCGGCGAACTGCTGTTCTGCATTGGCATGAGCGAGCCGAATGTCGGTTCCGACCTGGCGTCGGTGCAGACCAGGGCGGTCAAGACCGAGGGCGGCTGGGTCGTCAACGGCAGCAAGGTCTGGACTACCGGTGCCCACCGCTGCCACTACATGGTCACCCTGCTGCGTACCGGTCCGAAAGATGACAGCAATCGCCACGCGGGCCTTTCGCAACTGTTGATCGACATGCACGCCAAGGGCGTCACGGTACGTCCGATCTACAACATGCTGGGCGAGCACGACTTCAATGAGGTGTTCCTCGACGATGTGTTTGTGCCAGACGACTTTGTCATCGGCCAGCCAGGCGATGGCTGGAAGCAGGTCGGCGCTGAACTGGCGCTTGAACGCAGCGGCCCGGAACGCTACCTCAGCAGCACCCAGCTGTACCTGGAAATGCTCGACGCCGCCGACCCCGAGGATTCGCGCCACAGTGTCAGCCTCGGTCGCGTCGCCGCGCGCTACGCGGTGCTGCGGCAGATGTCGCTGGGCGTCGCCGGCATGCTCGCTCGCGGCGACAACCCGGCAACTCCGGCAGCGCTGGTCAAGGATCAGGGCGCCCTGCTCGAACAATCCCTGCCCGACCTTGCCCATGACCTGTTTGGCGGCACCCGCCAACCCGGTTCCCGACTCGACCAGGTGATGCGTTACCTGACCCAGACCGCCCCGTCGTTTTCCCTGCGTGGCGGCACCCGCGAAATTCTTCGCGGCATCATTGCCAGAGGATTAGGACTGCGATGAACCAGGCCACCCACTCTCAAGCGCTGGACGACAGTGCTCCATCCCAGTTGCAATCGATCATCGCCGACAGCGTCGAGCGCCTGTTCGCCGAACAGATCACGCCTCAGGTGCTGGCCAGTTTCGATGCCGGCCACGCCGCGACAGCGTTGTGGCAACAGGTGGTCGAGCAAGGCCTGCCCGGCGCCCTGATGGCCGAAGAAGCCGGCGGCAGCGCCGCGAGTTGGCTGGAAGTCAGCCCGGTATTGCGCGCCATTGGTTACTGGAGCGCGCCACTGCCTTTGGGCGAAACCATGCTCGCCTCGTTGTTGCTGGCCCGTGCCGGTCTGGAGGTGCCCGAAGAGCCCATCACGCTGATCCAGATCGGTCGCCTCGGTGAGCTGGTCTTGACCGCGGAGGGTCATCTCGACGGCCGTACATTCAATGTGCCGTGGGCCCGCAGCAGTCGCTGGGCCGTGGTCGCCGATGGCACAGGACAGGTGGCGCTGGTGGACCTGCGCCAGGCCACCGTCAGCCTGGAGGCCGGCAGCAACTTTGCCGGCGAGGAGCGCGACACCCTGCACTTCGCCCATGCTCGCACTCACGCCGTTGGCCACCTGCAACTGGCCGATGTGCAGGAGCCTGTCTGGGTCTTCGGTGCGTTGATCCGTGCCTGTGCGCTGGTCGGTGCGCTGGAGTCGAGCCTGGACAAGGCCGTCGGTTACGCCAATGAACGCGCCCAGTTCGGCAAGGCCATCGGCAAATTCCAGGCGATCCAGCAGCAATTGGCGCAGATGGCCGGTGCCATCGGTGCCGCGCGCATGGCGACCCAGGTTGCCTTGCGCAGTGCCTGCGAAGTGCTGCAAGCCGACGCCGGTAGCCGCAGCTGCCTGGCGTTCGATGTGGCCGTGGCCAAAGTCTGCGCTGGCGAGGCCGCCACCCTGGCGACGTCTATCGCTCATCAGGTTCACGGGGCCATCGGCTTCACCCACGAGCACACCCTGCATTTCACCACCCGCCGCCTGTGGTCGTGGCGCGATGAATTCGGCAGCGATTCGCAGTGGGCTGAAGTCCTCGGCCAGGCAGCGATCGCGGTCGGTGGCAAGGGCTTCTGGGCGGGACTGACGCAGCGCCAGTTCTGACAACAGGCACTGTCGAAGGCCCCTCAGTCAACCTGCGTCAATGACGCCTATGAGCCGGCACCCGTAAAGCGGGTGCCGGCATTTTGCGCTTGGCGCCACATTGATAGCAGAGGCCGCTTTTTCGTCTAACGTCAATGGATGCTTTTGCATGATCCACTTCCTCTGAAAATGGAGTTCGACGATGAAAACTATTGTTTCCTGGCTGACGATTACGCTGCTTGGTCTAGTGCTTGGTGCCTGTTCCGCGGTCGACTCCGTGAGTGGAGGCGCAGGCGAGACGGAGATTCGCTCGGGCAAGATCGAGCAGATTACCCAGACCCAGATGCAGACCAATCACGATAGCGGCGTCGGGGCCATATTGGGTGGTATCGGCGGTTTAGCCCTGGGAAGCCTGATCGGCCAGGGTACGGGCCGGGATGTGGCAATGGTCGCGGGAGCCCTCGCTGGCGGGGTAGGCGGCAACTACGTCGAAAAGAAAAAATATGATCAGCCCATGGACGCCCAGCAGATCATCGTCCGCACCCACAGCGGCGTACTGGTCCAGGTGACCCAGCCGATCAACCCCGCGTTGAAAAAAGGCATGAACGTTTATGTCGAAGGTTCCGGCAACGAAGCGCGGGTAGTGCCACAGAGCTAGTGGCGGCCAGGGTAATGGATGCAGATGTCGGTCTTGACCCTTGAAGAGGTGACACCCGATGAGCGAGAACAAATCGCCTGTCAGCCTCGATGAAGATATCTGCGTTCATGTCTTCACCGCCTCCGCCGCCATGGTGGGCGTCTGCATCACGGTGATCGGGATATTCCAGGTCATCACCACGCTGAGAAGTGAAAACTCGCTGGGTGATGACTTTCTTGCGATCAACGCCATTTTGTACCTGATCACCACCCTGCTTTCCTATTGGACGTTGCGCACCCAGAAAATCAACCGCAACCCCTTGCTGGAAAAGCTCACCGATGCTCTTTTCCTGATAGCGCTGACCTGCACCACCGGCATTGCCGGCTTTATTACGTGGACCATTACCCTGAAGTAATTTTTTCGGCTCGGATTATTTGAAAACCGGCACGCTGGCTGACGCGTTGGGCTTTTTCAGGTACTCACGCAACCGGGCACCCATCTCGGCAATTTTCGTCTCACCTGCCCGTAAGGCTTGCGGGTTGGTATGCACCGAGTAGTTGCCCAGCGCGAGATCGTAAGGATGAGGTTGCGCTGAGCCGATCACGAAGACTGTATCTTTTTGCGGCGCGGTGAGCGTAACGGCATCGTTGCCGGGTTCGAAGATGGCCATCTCTGCCGCGTTGATCAACCCTGGTGCGGACAAAGCGCCCCGACTGACACTCAACCACAACGACGCGTGCCCATTGGGTGGCACATAGGTCCAGGACTCCCCGGCTCGCAGCGTGACCAGCAGGTAGTTCATGCCGGCGGGAGCGCGGACCGGACTCTGGACGCCCCGGTAGGTGCCGAGGATCAACCGCGCCGGCCCCACTTCAGGCATCGCGCTTGACTCCAGGTATTGGCTGTCGACACTGGCGTTTTCCAACGCTGGCGGTAATGCTACCCACAGTTGAAAACCCTGAATCCGTTTCGAAGTACCGACCGACATTTCCTTGCCGTGCCAGACCCCGCCTCCCGCGCGCATCCACTCGACACCGCCGTAGTCAATCATCCCCTTGCCCGAATCAGCGTCCTCGAAGCGCAGATTGCCTTCGGTAATGACCGTGACGGTGGCGATCCCCGAGTGCGGGTGCAGTGGCATGCCATTGATGAATGAGCTCTCGCCTTCAAACAGATCAAGGAACACGAAGGGTTTGACCAGGTGGCCGAGATCGCCAGGGCTCATCAGCCGGACAATCGAGCCATGCCCGCTGCCTGTGGTGCGATAGCTGATTGCGCGATGAGTTTCGGGTTCGCGAGCAGGGCCTGGGTCAATGGCGATGTGAGGTCGTCGCTGAAGGTTCATCATGATCACTCGAAGTGGGAAGCCTCTGGGCTCGATGCCTGGAACAATAGAGCGAGGCCGATTACTTTATTAGCCGGTACAATTGGATTGCACTCGTCCACTGACGTCAGGAATGACCGGCATGCTCGACCTCAATGACATCGCCATGTTTGTCCAGGTGGTACGCTGCGGCAGCTTTGCCGAGGCGGCACGAAGGCTGGGCATGCCAGCCAATACCGTGAGTCGCCGCATCCAGCAACTCGAAATGCATCTGGGTACGCGGCTTCTGCAACGCTCCACCCGCAAGCTCACGCTCACCAGCGCTGGCGAGGATTTCCATGAGCGTTGTGCAGGCGCAGTCGATGGTCTGCTCGAAGCCGGACAGGAATTGATCACGGGCAGTCACGAGCCCAGTGGTCTGGTGCGCGTGGCGGCACCGGCAGACTTCTTCGATTTCTTTCAGATGGACTGGGTGAGCGAATTTCTCGCCGCACATCCGCGCGTACGGCTCGACTTCGTGCTCAGCGATGCAAAAGCAGACTTGATCGCAGAGCAGATCGATGTCGCCTTTCGCGGCGGCGCCTTGCGTGACTCCGGTTTTGTCGGCCGGCAGATCCTTGATCCGCGCAGCGTCGGGATGGTCGCCAGTCCTGCCTACCTTGCGGCGCGTGGCTCACCGCGTACGCTGCAGGACCTGGTGAACCACGACTGCGTGATATCTGCGCATCCCGGCAGCCACGCCACCTGGCGTCTGGTCGGTCCGAACGGTGAGGAAGAAATACAAGTGGCCGGGCGCTTCAGCGGCAATACCGCCCAGGCATTGCGCAAGGCCGCCGTGGCGGGCCTCGGCATCGCGCTGCTGCCGCCGGTGATGGCGAGGATTGAAGTCGAGGCCGGCCTGCTGGTCCCGGTACTGGCGCAATACCAACCCAAGGGCTACGGCCTGAACGTGCTGTACCCGAGCCGTCGGCAGCTACCGCTTGCGGTATCGTCGTTCATCGCTTTGGTGATCCAGAAAATGAATGCGCTGGACGCACCGACGGTGTATCAATAATCGCGCCCATTGCCGGCAACGCATCGCCCCCTGACTCTTGTGAGCCTGAACCTTGCGTGTCTCGCCCTCCTCGCCGATTGTTGAACGAGCCCCATGACTGAGCATGCCAAATACCATCACGTGTCCGAAGTACCAGGCCTGGTGCTCGGGTCCGCACGCTTTGTAGACAACGGTTTCGATCGCCATTACCACCTCGATTTCCACATTGGCTTTGTCACCGAAGGCATCCAGCGTCATCGATCCAAAGGCGAGTCGTTTCTTTTGGGGCCGGGAAGTATTGCACTGATGCCGCCGGGTGAAATCCACGATGGTGTGCCCGAGGGCGGTAGTGTCTATACGCTCAAGACATTCCGTCTGTCCCAGGCGCTGGTTGCGAGCATGACCGAAGAGATCAGCGGCCAACCGAGCGAGCTTGAGTTGGCCGGTGTGCTGCTCGAAAACGCGGGGCTTGTCGGCCACCTGCACGGGTTGCACGAAGCGATGCAGCAGGCTGTCGGCCCCGGCAACCTCGCACTGCAGACGCAATGGCTCACCCTCGTTGAACACCTGTTGAGCCAGTCACGGGCGATCAAGCCCGAGACCATTACCGGCACGCTATCCCCCCTGCAATGGTCTCGCGTCAGGGACTATTGTTTCAGCCATATCGATGAACGAATCACCCTCGATGATCTCGCCGGGCTGTGTGGGCTGGGCCGCTTTGCGTTTCTCAAGCAGTTCAAGCGCACCGTCGGCATGACGCCGCATGCGTGGCTGCTGCGCCTGCGTCTCGAACGGGCCTGTGGCCTGCTGTCACGCAGCGGCCAACCGATCATCGATGTCGCCCAGGCTGTTGGTTTTTACGATCAAAGCCATTTCAATCGCGCCTTTCGCCAGGCATTTGGCGTCGCGCCCTCGCGCTACAGGACATAGGGCGTCGGCCATCGGACGACCGTCAATTTTTTACAAGCGCGTTAACCTTCCTTCTCCATAGGATGCGTCAATCCGGGCGAAACACCTTCGCCCGCACAGGCGAGATTTGGATGATGAACGGTGAAACAAACAGAGCGCCCGCGCTGGGTTTTTCAAGTGACAACATCGCCGGCGCATCGCCAGAGGTGGCGCAAGCCATCGTGAAGCACAGCACGGGCCAGGCGGGCCCCTATGGCAGCGACGAATTGACGGCGCAGGTCCGGCGCAAATTCTGCGAGATCTTCGAGCGTGACGTGGAGGTGTTGCTCGTGCCCACCGGCACCGCCGCCAACGCCCTGTGCCTGAGCGCGATGACGCCACCCTGGGGCAATATCTACTGCCATCCGGCCAGTCATATCAACAACGATGAGTGCGGCGCGCCGGAGTTCTTTTCCAACGGTGCGAAGCTGATGACCGTCGACGGCCCGGCAGCCAAGCTGGATATCGTCCGCCTGCGCGAGCGGACTCGCGACAAAGTCGGCGACGTGCACACGACTCAACCCGCCTGCGTCAGCATCACTCAGGCCACGGAGGTCGGCAGCCTCTACACCCTGGACGAAATTGCAGCCATTGGTGAAGTCTGCCAGTCATCCTCCCTTGGGTTCCATATGGATGGGTCCCGGTTTGCCAACGCCCTGGTGTCGCTTGGTTGCTCCCCTGCCGAGATGACGTGGAAGGCCGGCGTCGATGCCCTGTCGTTTGGTGCCACGAAGAACGGCGCGCTGGCGGCGGAAGCCATCGTCCTGTTCAACACCTCGCTCGCCACCGAATTGAATTACCGGCGCAAGCGTGCGGGCCATCTCTTCTCGAAGATGCGCTTTCTTTCCGCGCAGATCGATGCGTACCTGACCGACGATCTCTGGCTGCGCAACGCCCGCAAGGCCAACGCTGCCGCCCAACGCCTGGCGCAAGGGCTTGGCGGCCTGGGCGGCGTTGAAGTGCTGGGCGGCACCGAGGCGAACATCCTGTTCTGTCGGCTGGACCCGACAATGATCGAAGCACTATTAAAGGCCGGCTTCGGCTTCTATCACGATCGCTGGGGGCCGAACATCGTGCGCTTTGTCACCTCGTTCGCCACCACCGCCGAAGATGTCGATCACCTGTTGAATCAGGTGAGGCGAGCGGTTGATCAGATCCACGAGTAACGGTCGTCACACAATACAGCGGCAGATGGGCGTCTCCAGTTTCGACGCCCAACTCTACGAACAAACTCTGGCAACCACTTACTTCGTGGTATCGAGGACAAGCCTGCCGCGTAAGTGACGGCCCATGCTTTTCTCGATCGCAGCTTTTGCCTCACTCAAGGGATATGCCTCTACGTCGACCGTGAGGTGCCCCTTGTCGAACAGTTCGGCGATGAGCGAGAGCTGCCGGCCATCCGAGCGAGTGGCAAAGTTGGCGGGGGTCACGCCGTAGTCGTTGGCCAGCGAGATGTTCGGCAGGCTTACGGGCGATACCAGCACTCCGTGTTTTTTCAGTACCGCAAACGAACGGGTTTGCGTTTCGCCACCCACCAGGTCCAGTACCACGTCGAGGCCGGATACCAGCGCCTCGAAGGCCTGAGTCCTGTAGTCGATGGTGTAATCGGCACCGATTTCCTTCAGGTAGGCATGATGCTGTGCCGAGGCTGTTGCGTAGACTTCAGCGCCCAGGTACTTGGCAATCTGCACGGCCATGCTGCCCACACCACCGGCCGCTGCGTGGATCAACACTTTCTGTCGTCGTTGCACGCCAGCGTGTTCGGTCAGTGCCTGCCAGGCCGTCAGGGCCGTTGCGGGCGCAGCGCCGGCCTGCAAGATACCGAGGGATTTTGGTTTGATCGCCAGCTTGGAGACCTGGGCAATCGCTTTGGTTGCATAACCACCGACGATGTTGATGAAGCCGAACACTTCATCGCCGATGCTGAATTCAGTGACGCCCTTGCCCAACGCGACGACGGTGCCGGCCACTTCCACACCCGGGGTAAAAGGCAGCGGCAAAGGAATGAACGCTTTCATGGCACCCGACAGGACTTTCCAGTCAATCGGGTTCACCCCTGCCGCGGCGACATCGATCAGCACTTCACCGACACCGGCGACAGGGTCTGCAACATCTTCCAGGCGTAAAACTTCAGGACTGCCGTATTCGTACACGCGTATGGCTTTCATGGAGGTCTCGACTATTACAAAAAAGGAGAATGCACTGCGCCGCGAGGGGCTGACCTTCGCAGCGCGGGGGATCAACGACGGCGGGCATCGAGGCTGAAGCGACCGGCACCGAAGGCCACGACTTGCAGCAGGCCACCGGCCATCGCGATGTTCTTGAAGAAGTGGATGAACTGATTCTGGTCGCCCAGCGCGTTATGGAACGCCAGTGCGGTGAACACACTGAACACTGCCAATACGGCGGCGACGGTGCGGGTGCGATAGCCGGCGATCAACGCCAGGCCGCCGCCGATCTCTACAATGATCGCCAGCGCCAGTGCCAATTGTGGAAGCGGAAGCCCGACCGAACCGATGTAGCCGACCATCATCGCCGGAGCGGCCAGTTTCGAAAAACCGGAAAGGATGAAGATTGCGCTGAGCAGTACGCGGCCGATCAACGAGGCCGAGGCTTGGGTCACGTCGGAACGGCTCGGTTCAGAGGTGTTTGTTTGAGCGATGTTTGCAGAAGTCGTCATGGGGTATTTCCTTCAATTGGGTGCGATTCGACAGGAACCGTCCGGGTGAGGAAATGTTGCTCTTCGTCAGCTAACCTGAATAGCTGACTAATTTAGATCACTAAGTTCGATAAATTAGAAAAGTAAACCCACATCGCCGGTTAAGGAGTTCATTCGTGCCATTTGCCAAGCGACATCTGACTCAAGGAAATGGGCATGATCTCTGACCCCGGTACACCGACACTGGACCAACTGCGCGTGTTCCTGACGGTCGTGGAAGTCGGCAGTTTTGCGGCGGCCGCGAGAAAACTGCACCGTGCCACCTCGGTCATCAGCTACTCGATCGCCAATCTTGAAATGCAGCTTGGCGTGTCGCTGTTCGACCGCCAGACCACCCGCAAACCCCAACTCACCGATGCCGGTCGCACCGTGTTGGCCGAAGCCAGGACCATTGCCAACGGCATTCATGGGCTACGCGCCAAGGTCAAGGGCTTGCTGCAGGGGCTCGAAGCCGAAGTTCATGTGGTGCTCGATGTCATGCTTCCCCCCGAGCGCGTGGTGGATGCACTGAAATCCTTTCGCGAGGAATTCCCTACGGTTGCCCTGCACCTGCATATGGAAGCGCTCGGCGCGGTCACCGACCTGGTGATCAACCGTGGGGCGATCGTCGGCGTCAGTGGCCCCATGAACGAGGGCATCGACGGGATCGAAAGAATTGGCGTCGGCAGTGTCGAGTTGATTCCGGTGGCTGCACCGAATCATCCACTGGCCTCAAGTGACAGCAATATTCCTGGCGCCGGGCGTGAGTTCACGCAGCTGGTGCTGTCCGACCGCTCGCTTCTGACCAAGGACAAGGACTTCGCCGTCCTCAGTAACCGCACCTGGCGCCTGGCGGACCTGGGCGCCAAGCACATGCTGCTGCGTGAAGGCATTGGCTGGGGAAACATGCCCCGGCCGATGGTCGAAGAAGACCTGCAAGCCGGTCGGCTGGTGCGTCTGAACTTGCCGGAATACCAGAGCGGCATTTATGCCTTTGACGTCATCTACCGCACGGACCTGCCGCCGGGACCGGCCGCGAGATGGCTGATTGAGCGATTCGTTCAACAAAGTTCGGTGCGATAGGTGGCTGTTTTATGAAAGTCGGCGTTATCTCAGACACCCACGGCTTGCTCCGCCCCGAAGCCATCGCCGCCCTGCAAGGCTGTGATCGCATTATCCACGCGGGCGATATCGGCAGTTCACAGATCCTTGAGCAACTGGCCGCTATCGCACCGGTGGATGCCGTGCGTGGCAACAATGACCTGGACGCGCCCTGGGCGCGCGAGTTACCCGATTGTCTGCGCCTGGACCTCAATGGCTGGAAGGTTCTGCTGGTGCATGACATGGCCGATGTGGCGGCCAATCTCGATGACGGTATCAAGCTGGTGATTACCGGGCACTCGCACAAGCCGGGCATCGACTGGCGCGGTGAGCGGCTGTTCCTCAATCCGGGCAGCGCCGGACGTCGACGCTTCACGTTGCCTGTCACGCTGGCGTTGCTTGAAGTGCAGGCCCAGTCAATCGAACCACGGCTGGTGGCACTGCTCGACTGACGACCGCCGAGGGCTTGAGCAGCGCGACACTCCAATCGCGTACCTCATGACGTGCAAAACCGCTCACAGCGTTTGGGCAGTGTATCGGTGCGGGGGGAGATCAACCCCGGACGACGGCTGCCCTTGAACTCGATCGATTCATGACTCGTCGGCAACCACCCTGACCCTGTGGCAATCGGACGGTCCGAGTTTTTGACCACTCAATGAGCGCACTTCAATCGGCATCAGGGACTGGCCGGACTCATTGTCCAGCAACACAGAGCGCGTCTCTTGCGGCTTGAACAGGAAACGTTCGCCCCACTGCCGCATGCTGACCACCACCGGAAAGATCTCCTGGCCTTTGTCCGTCAGGACGTACTCCTTGTAGGCACTGCCATCCGACGCCGGTTGGACGTCGAATACTCCGACCTCAACCAGCGTTTTCAGGCGCGATGCCAGGATATTCTTGGCCACCCCCAGGCTTTTCTGAAATTCGCTGAATCGGCGAATGTCGTCAAACGCGTCGCGGATGATCATCAGCGACCATCGATCCCCAATGGCCTCCAGTGTTCTTGCTACCGGGCATTCGCTGCTTTGCGATGAAGGGTCTTCGACCATCGTAATTACCTTTTGGATTAGGACTGCCACGTCCGTCGTTCAATCCTGAACAATGTGGTTGCAATTTGAAACCTGATTCATTAACAATCGAATCCAGTTTTCAATTGAAACCAGTTTAGCGCCACGGAGGCTCATGTGACAGCAGATACCGACTCAGCCATCCATCCTTTTGTCACACAGGCTCCGGGACTTTCTCCGGCACTCACGTTTTTATTTTCTGTCGCCAGCGCGCTGGCCGTCGCCAACGTTTACTTCGCTCAACCCTTGCTCGATTCAATGGCCCGGAGCCTGGGTGTTGCTTCATCGATGATCGGGGTTGTGGTGACGGCGACTCAGGTCGGTTATGCGCTGGGGTTGCTGTTCATCGTCCCGCTGGGCGACTTGTTGAACCGTAAAGGACTGATCCTGACGCAAGCATTGCTGTCTGCAGTGGCACTGGCGGGGGTTGGCGCCGCACAACAATGGCTGACCCTGTTGGGGGCCATGATCGTCGTGGGTTTGCTGGCGGTGATGGTCCAGGTGCTGGTGGCCTGCACCGCCGCGCTGGCAACACCGTCGCAACGTGGCCAGGCCGTGGGAACCGTCACCAGCGGCATTGTCCTGGGCATACTGCTGGCGCGATTCACCTCCGGGCTGATCGCCGATCTGGCGGGCTGGCGCGCCGTGTATTTCGTTTCCTCGGGGCTGATACTGATCCTCGCCGCGGTGTTCTGGAAAACGCTGCCGCCTGTGGTGTCCCCACACAATCGATACACCTACCCGGCACTCATC
The DNA here is from genome assembly GCF_019956575.1 of Pseudomonas sp. A-R-19. Lineage (NCBI taxonomy): Bacteria > Pseudomonadati > Pseudomonadota > Gammaproteobacteria > Pseudomonadales > Pseudomonadaceae > Pseudomonas > Pseudomonas sp. A-R-19. The sequence continues at coordinate 89,019 of NZ_JAHBDR010000030.1, read as the reverse complement.
CGGTCGCTCTTCACGCTGTTCATGACCGAGCCGGTCTTGCGCATCAGGGGCCTGCTGGCCTTGCTGATCTTTGCCGCTTTTTCCGTGCTGTGGACATCCATGGTGCTGCCGTTGAGCGCCCCGCCGCTGGCGCTTTCACACACGCTCATCGGCATGTTCGGCCTGGCAGGCGTCGCTGGCGCCCTGGCTGCCAGAAGAGCCGGTCGCTGGGCCGACCAGGGCCTGGGGCAACGCGTGACCGGCATTTCGCTGGCGATCCTGACGCTGTCCTGGCTGCCCATCGCGTTTGCGCAGGCGTCACTGATCGCGCTGGTGTGCGGAGTGATCCTGCTCGACTTCGCCGTGCAAGCCGTACACGTCACCAACCAGAGCCTGGTTTTTGCGGCACGACCCGACGCGCAAAGTCGCATGGTCGCTGCCTACATGTGCTTTTACTCGGTGGGCAGCGCAGTGGGAGCTGCCGCCGCGACGCAGGTTTATGCGCTATGGGGCTGGATAGCCGTCAGCCTGCTGGGCGCCTCGATCAGCGCGATGGCCCTGGCGGTGTGGTTTCTCACGCTGCATGGCTCAACGAACCATCAAGGAAGAACCGCATGAAGACCCGACACCTCTTGCTCGCCATTTCGATCACGGCCATATGGGGCGTGAATTTCTCGGTGATCAAACTGGGACTCGCGACTGTCGACCCGCTGCTTGTATGCGGATTGCTAATAGATCTTGACGATGCCACGCGTGAGTCTGATTGCCTCACTGGCTGACTTCACCTAGGCTTTCCAACCCGCTCAGCACACAAAATTACCCGCCAAAGGAGAAGGCGCCATGATGATAGATAAAGCTTGCCCGGTGGTGCTACGGAGCCGTCAAACGCTAGAAATCCTGGCTTTTGAGCATCCGATGGCCGGTCTGCAATTGGTCAAAGGGAGTGTCGAGCCCGGTGAGTCTACTGATGTGACCGCTGCACGAGAGCTGGTAGAAGAAGCAGGAATTCAAGGTGCGGTAGTGCGAGATCTGGGAACGTGGCGCTCGCGTATAACAGGACATACATGGGCATTCCATGAGTGTCACGTTGCACAAGAGCTACCCGATACCTGGGTTCATCATGCTGAAGATGACGGTGGGCATGCGTTCAGATTCTTTTGGCATCCATTGGTGAGCGAGCCCTCTGATGCATGGCATCAGATTTACAAAGATGCGCTAGGATTCCTGAGATTTAAACTGGCTACACGCCTACCATCTCTCCCTTGATGATCATCCATCGTCGGAACGCAACACCGGCAATACCGGCGCCCATTCGCCGGCCTTGAATTCGGTGCTGGAGATTTGCCGCAGTTACCCAATCCGCGTTCCAAGGACTCGAATGTGAAAATAAAAACAAACAAAATCCTAGTCTCCCCCCGCTCCTCTCTACCAATCCCGGGGGGCACATCCTGAGCAAAAGTCGCACTACTTCGATACCACCAGCGCCGGTGGCTGCCAGCTGCCTTCGCCAGCAGGAAGAATCGAAGGCGGTGTGGTCTTCGGCCAGTAGAGACGCATCACCAGATAGACCGTGTCGTCAGGCGCCGGCAACCAGTTGGCTTCCTTGGCCTTGCCGGGGGAGTCCTTCTGGATATGCAGCGTCAGCGAACCATCCGCGTTCTTCTTCATGGCCGACAACATCGGCGAATTGATCAGGTAACGGTTGATCGGGTTTTTGATCAGCAGTTGGCTTTTGCCGTCGTACATGGTCACCGACCAGAAGGCATTGACCGGTGGCAGCTTTCCAGCGGGGAAGGTCAGCGTGTAGTTGTGCTTGCTGGTATCGAGCGTCTTGCCGGTGCCGTCGGTGCGGGTATAGGGGTACATCGCCTCGACGGCGTCATTACCGTACAGTCCGCCCTTCGCGGCGCCGGCACGCATCAACCAGTCGGCCTTGTAGAACGCCTGGTCGCCGAAGAACGCACCGACGTTCCAGCCGTTGATATTTTTCATACCGCTCGAGAGAAACCTGTCGACTTTCTCGTCGCCAGCCTTCATCCCCAGCAAGACCACAGCCTTGTGCTCCAGCGACAGGTCTTTGAATTCGAAGCGCCGGCCGGGGCCTACGCCGATGCTGGCCAGCTTCGCCCGGATTGCCTTGTCGTCAGCCGATGGCGGCACATACTCCAACGCGGCCGACAGGTACTCGAAGAAATTGTCCTTGATACCAGCCGTGGTGGCCGGTACGAAATCAATCTTCGGCGCAGCGGGCGGCGCGGGTTGATGGAGGAAGGCGGAAAGCGGCTGGACCTTGTAACCCGCCTGAACCTTCTCGACATTCGGCATGTCGGCTGGATTGAACAACTGGGTCCGGATCAACGTCAGTGCGAAGGGGGTCGTGGAGTTGAACACTTTATCGATGCCGCGGGGTGTCGCCCCCTTCCAATCGGGGCCTGCAATCAGATAGCTCCCGGGTGCGCTGGCAGTTGCCCGGCTGCCGATGTAGCCGTAGTTATAGGTGTTACCGTCGATAAGTTGCACCGAGTAGTAGCGCTTTTTCGAGACTGCGGGCACCGTAATCACCAGAGGTTCGGCCCGCAGGTCGGCCCAGAGTATCGAATACGGGGTGTCGCTGTTTGGCGTAATGACGGCGGTGTCAGCGGGCGTCGCGACCCGATGCTCGTTGGACAGTTGGTTAAAGGGGGCCTTGAACTGGCTGGACCTGGAGTCCACCGCGAACTCATTCATCACGGCGTAGTTCATGACCAACGGCAAGCCGTAGACAAAGCCTTCCTCGGCGATCGCCTTGGTCTGCTCCAGACTCGGCGCGGGCACGCCCTTGGCCACATCGGCTTGGTCTGCCTGCGTGATCGGATCGGTCTTGCTCGCACACCCTGCGAAAAGTGTTGAACCCACTACGACGACTGCCGCAGCCATTGTCCATCCCCTGTTAAACATCCTGTTCATTTCCACCTCGTTAGTTTTGAGCAAGCTGGCTTCGTGAGTGTTTATGGCCACGGCGAAACAATCTGAATGCCTGAACCCTTCCCCGATTTTTTTCAATAGTGCCAAGTCATGTTGGTGGTCAGAGCTTCAATACAGGGGCGAAGCACCCACTCACAGGTCCGGGGAGTGTAGATCACGTTGAGCCAGCATCCCCGTGCGTTGCCAGGATCGTGCCCGTCATTTGTACGGTTTACCGCCATGATGAATACAATATGCAAGCCAATTGCGGACAGTCAGAGAGCTGACTGCTATGTTTCCCGGATTAACTCTTGAGGTCCGCCAGCGACTGTTATGGGGCGCTCGCAGTCGGTCACTTGCGCCTCAATTCGAGTTCGCCCCGACTAAGCCGACTCAATTAAAAGCACTGATTCATCCTGCGTGACAATCCGTCATGACATGTCATGACCTCTTTAAAAAACCGACTTTGACCAGCAATTACGGGGTTTAAAGGACGAACGGTCAAGAGGCGTCAAGCGCGGGGAATTGCCGGGAGTTTGCAGCCACTACAGGCTTTTCAGGTGGGCACGTTCGTCGCTGTCAAGTGAACTTCACTTTCATCACGTGTCACATTAGGTCCCCGTCAAGTGAACTTCAGTAGAGGTACAGCTTAATGAACATGGCCACAGTAGTAAGTGCCGTGATTTCGAGTCTCGCACCCAGTGTCTTTGACCAGAACGGCCTGCAAGCGCCAGGTGCACATGTCTCAGCCATCGATTACCACTACGGAATGGACATCGATGTGAAACAGGTCTTGCAGCGCACCGATACATCCGACAAGACCGGCGTGGTACCGGTGACCCTGGTCTACCTGGACAGCCAGGGCGAAGTCCAGAAGATCCGTTTCCTCGAATGGGGTGGAAGCCCTGCCAACCCCGCCAGCATTGTCTGATCCGCTCGCCGAGAGTGTTCCGGGCCTCGCCGCCCCCCCCCCAGAAGTGGAAGTTGAACCGTCGATGCACTCAGTGCGATTGAGGTTTTTTGTTACCTGAAAATGGACATGATCGAATGATTAAAAGCTCATTCGCGAAAATCGCCATTATCTTGCCGGCGTAACGCTGCAAGTTTATTTAATAATAATTACTGGATCCTGATTGCAATCAGTAACGGCAAACTCCAATCAAGCCGTGCCGAGAGCCATGTTGATTCACTATTGAAGTCATGAGGTCACCATGGAACTTAGTATGTTCTCTTCGTCCACCGTGGAATATATGCGTTTGGGCGTTGTATATTTTCATCTTATCGCCTGCTGTGTGGCAATCGGGCTGGTGTTGACCAGTGATATTGCAATGGTCAAGCAACTCCTGAAGGGAGATGTGTCGGGTCACCAGGATGACGCGCACATGGAAAGCCTTCAAAAAACCGTATCGTTTGCACTTGTAGCGCTCTGGATTACCGGCATTGGTATTATCGGCATCGATTATGCCGGCAAGGGAATGGAGTATTTCCTCAATCCAAAGTTACAAGCCAAGATCGGCATCGTTGTACTGCTGACCTTTAATGGTTTCCTGTTGCATAGCGCTGTATTGCCGGCGCTGAAAAAAGCCGGTTCGATACTCAAACTCTCCTTCAACTTGCGCATGCTCGCGCTGTTCTCCGGCGCCCTCTCTGGTGTGTCGTGGTTCTATGCCGCCATGCTCGGTGTTGGTCGCCCATTGGCCTGGAAGTACTCGCTGGTCGAGTTGCTGGCCGCCTATCCGGTGCTCATCGTCGGTGGATTTGGCGCGATGGTACTGCTCACTGCCTGGGCAAAAAACAAAGACGCTGAAGGCCGTATGGAGCAACGCACCTGGGGCAGCAGAAACGCTGCCCTGGCTGGCTGGTAACGCTAAGCAGGTTCAGCTTTAGCCCACGAATTCGCTGTTAACTTTTACTAAATCTCACTTTTTCCCTTGAGGATAATCAAATGAAATCCATGAAAACTCTCTTCGTAATCGCCGCTCTGACCGCTTCTTCCCTGGCCATGGCCACGGGTGGTGGTGACAAGAACTTCAATCGCATGGAGGCGGCCCGCAAAGTCTCGATGGAAGCCTTCCAGGTTGCGCAGAAACAGAAGGCTGAAGCCGCTGTGGCTCAAAGCAAGGCCAAGGCGAGCAATCGCACCAACGGCTGATCTGTGTAGTACAGGCTGGGGCACGCCTTGGGTGTTCACTCTCGCGAAGGGGTCGTTTCTTTGCGCAGCGACCGCCTGACCTCAGCCTGTATGGCATAGGCCGGCGCCTCCACGGCATTGAAATCCTGTGTATAGCGCTGGGCAAATCCCGCCACTCCCCACGCCTGATACTGCTGCACATGCTTGAGTTCGTGCGCCCAGAGCGCAATGTCCTGCTCTGCGGCTTGAGCGTCGCGGAAGAGGATGATGTCGATCAGCGTCACGGCACCGACATCGGGGTTTTGCAGCATGGCAGTGGCGGCGCTGAATTGGCCGTTGTCGCTGATTTTGTAGCGCGCGGTATCGAGGACGTCGGGGTCGTACCAATGCAGCAGTTGCTCACGGATGTGCGCTGGAATCGGCTGGATGCCGGCACTGGCTGCTTCGGCGCGGGCTTGGGCCAGCCACAGCGCCAGGGCCGGCACGGCGATCTGGTAGATGCCATCGGGCACCACGTCCGGCAGGCAGATGCAGTCGTCCAGGCAGACTGGTTTCTCGCCAGCCGGACAGTCGTTGGCCTGGGCCGGCACTTCAAGCGTCAGGCCAAACACAAGCAGCGCCAAAAGGCACGTGATGATGGGCGACATTGGGCGCTCCAGGTAGCGGGTAGCGGTGAACCGGTTCCGGGCCAGGCTACCCATTCATCCCTATGCCGACCAGGCGCCTGAATCAATCATTGACCCGCAGTTCTTGCAGAATGAACCCCAGTGAATCCGGGGCTGCGCAATGACTTTTTTCCGAACGGTGTTCATCCCACGGCATCGCGTCATCGGTGCAGAAATCGCCAACACATTCCATGTGCAACTCGACATCGAGCAGCCCGAGCGGAATCCAGAAGTAAGGCGTTTCTCGAAGCGGATTTGGCACCGTCGAGCCGCAGCTTGCGCAAAAGTCATTTCTGTAGCCGCTGGATTTGCGCCAACTGCTGATCGCCTCTTGCCCACTTTCCCATCGAAAGTCGCGGGCATTGACCAGCGTCGCGAGATTATGGCCGACCCCGGTTTGCTTGCGACACAGGCTGCAATGGCAGCGATAGAAAAATCGTGGTTCAACGGCCAGGCAAAAACGTACCGCCCCGCAAAGACATTGTCCTGATGCCATGTGTAGCTCCCTTGAAGAATGACTCATCCGTGTTTGCTTCTATCATGAAATTTGGTTCTTCACGCATTCCCGGGAAACTGTAGGAGCCGGCTTGCCGGCGATGGACTCCAACGCGCCGCGTTTATCCAATTCATACGCGTCATCGTTAACGACCATCGCTGGCAAGCCAGCTCCTACAAGGGACCGCGTCCGAGTGGAAATGATGTGAACGCCAAACTGTAGGAGCCGGCTTGCTGGCGATGGACTCAAGTGCGCCGCGTTTATCCAATTCATACGCGTTATCGTTAACGACCATCGCTGGCAAGCCAGCTCCTACGAGGGACCGCGTCCGGGTCGAAATGATGTGAACGCCAAACTGTAGGAGCCGGCTTGCTGGCGATGGACTCCAGTGCGCCGCGTTTATCCAGTTTGTACGCGTTATCGTTAACGACCATCGCCAGCAAGCCGGCTCCTACAAGGGACCGTGTCCGAGTCGAAATGATGTGAACGCCAAACTGTAGGAGCCAGCTTGCTGGCGATGGACTCCAGTGCGTCGCGTTTATCCAGTTTGTACGCGTTATCGTTAACCACCATCGCTGGCAAGCCAGCTCCTACAAGGGACCGCGTCCGGGTCGAAATGATGTGAACACCAAACTGTAGGAGCCGGCTTGCTGGCGATGGACTCCAGTGCGCCGCGTTTATCCAGTTTGTATGCGTTATCGTTAACGACCATCGCTGGCAAGCCAGCTCCTACGAGGGACCGCGTCCGGGTCGAAATGATGTGAACGCCAAACTGTAGGAGCCGGCTTGCTGGCGATGGACTCCAGTGCGCCGCGTTTATCCGGTTCACACGCCATCGCTGGCAAGCCAGCGCCTACAAGGGACCGAGCAGTGAACTGGCCAGCAGCGCCTTCAAGCCCATCGGCTTGGCAAAATGATAACCCTGGGCCTGCCCTGCCCCCATTTCCCGCAGCAGCTCCAGCGTCGCTTCATCTTCCACACCTTCGGCCACCACACTCAGGTCCAGCGACTCGGCCATCCGCACTATCGCCCGGACGATCGCGCGACTGCGCGGGCTGGTGGTCAGTTCGAGGATGAACGACTTGTCGATTTTCAAGCCGCTGAACCGGTATTGATGCACATAGCTCAGGGATGAAAACCCTGCACCGAAGTCATCGAGTACCACCGACATGCCGTTGTCCGCCAGTTGCTGCATGGTCTGCCGGGCAATCGCCGGCTCGGCGACGAGCGCCCCTTCGGTCAGTTCCAGGCAGATTCGCGACGGCGAGACCCGGTGCTGAGCCAACAGTTCCAGCACCTCACTGGCGAAGTCGGGACGCGTCATGCTGTAGCTCGAACAATTGACGTGCACCGGTGGCCAATTGGCGTGGTCAGGTTGTGCGAGGATTGCGGCAATGCTGGCAAGCATGTACAGGTCCAGTCGACCGATCAGGCGCAAGCCCTCGACATCCGGCAGGAACTCCCCCGGTGCGATCACCCGGTCGCCCGGCTGATGCCAGCGGATCAGCGCCTCAAGAGCCAACAGTTCGCCAGTCTCGACGCTGACGATCGGCTGGAAATACGGCAGCAGCTCGTCAGTACGCTTGAGCGCGTTGCGCAAGGCCCCTTCTCGCTCGACCTGGTCCGAGACTTCACGGCGCACTTCCTGGTTGAACACCGCGAAGCTGTCGCGCCCGGCACTCTTGACCCGGTACATCGCCGCATCGGCATCGCGCAACAAGTCGGCGGGCTCGTGATGGAACTGACTGTCGGCACTGACGATGCCGATACTGCAGGACGAGAAAACCTCATAGCCATTGATGAAAAACGGCAGGTCGAACGCGACCAGGATCCGCTCGGCAATTTCGATCACCACTTCCAGCGGGGCGTCGGGCGCCAGCACCGAAAATTCGTCGCCCCCCAGGCGCGCCAGCATGTCGGTGTCGCGCAGGCAACCGCGCAAACGGTGGGCCGCCTGCATCAACAGCAGGTCGCCAAAATGGTGGCCGAGGCTGTCGTTGACCATCTTGAAGCGGTCGAGATCGATGAACATCACCGCCAGGTGCCCGCCTTCGCTGCCGAACCGCGCCCAGGCCAGATTCAGGCGCTGTTGCAGGTAGGTGCGATTTGGTAGCCCGGTCAGCGCATCGTGGGAGTTTTCGTGCTGCAACTTGGCATTGGCGTGATCGAGTTCGCGGGTACGGCTCTGCACCCGGGCTTCCAACTTGAGGTTGGCGGCATGGATCGCTTCGGCCGCCGTGCGTCGCGACAACGCAGTGTCTATGTGCCGTGACACGAACGTCAGCAGTTCCTGGTGACGCAGGGTATAGCGCACCTGCGAGGTGTAGCTCTGCACCGCCAGCACGCCACGCACCACGTCCTCTTCGAACAATGGAATGCCCAGCCAGGAGTAGGAGCGTACGGACTCGCGGGCCTCTTCGATTTCACCCTGGGCCGACAATCGCTCAGCCTCGCCGGCGTCAATCAGGCAAGGCCGGCGCTGACGGATCACGTACTCGGTCAAGCCCCTGCGCCCTCGGCGTGCCGCCGGGCAGGTCGTCTGCCGCTCATCCACATAATAGGGAAACGTCACCTCACCGGTGTCGTCGTCGAACAGCGCGATGTAGAAGTTCTGCGCGAACAGCAGATCGCCGACGATGCCATGCAGGGTCTGGAACAACTCGGCCATGTCGCCCGGCTGGCTCGACAGTTCGGCAATCTGGAACAGCGCGCTCTGCAGATGTTCGGCGCGTTCGCGGTCTGCCACTTCCTGCCTCAAGGCGTCATTGAGTGCCGAAAGCTCCAGGGTGCGACGCATCACTGTTTCTTCGAGGTCCTCGCGGTGCAGAATCCGGTCCAGTGCCATGGCCACGTGGCGGGCGACCACCAGAAACAGCGCGCGGTCTTCGGCACTGTAGGTACGAGAAACGTCGTAGACCTGCATCGCCAGCATGCCAAACACGTCATCCGAGGCGTTTTTCAACGGCGCGCCCATCCAGAACTCGGGACGCTCGCCCACGCAGTAGAAACGCCCTTCGGCTTGAGCCGCGAGAATGCCGGCGGCGTCGATCAGCACCGGCTGGCCGGAGGTCAATACCTGGCCGGTCAACGACAGGTGCGTTGGGTCAAGGTATTCGTAGTTCTCGGCCTCCAGGGCCTCCGGATCAATGATATCGACGTAATAGGGATAGTCGATCTTGCCGGTGCGCGGGTTATACAGCGCGAGGTAGAAGTTCTCGGCGTCGATCAGGCTGGCCAGCAAGCGGTGAACCCCGACCAGAAATACCGAGCGATCACGGGTCGAACTGGCCAGGTAGGTGATTTCATACAGCACACGCTGCGTGATCTGCGCGCGGGCCAGGGTATCGGTCTGTAGCTGGATGCCCAGGCGCTGGGCAAATCCCGCGAGCGCCGGCGCCGCAGCATCCTCGATTGGCGCAAGCAGCCAACCCAACTCACTTTCGCCCCTGCCGGTCGGCCAGCGGTGCACGTTGCGGGCGCGGCAAAAGGCTTCAAACTCGTCATTCGCAACGCTTGAAGGCCACTGTGCCCGCGGATCGCCCTGGCCAACCCGATGCATCTGTTCACCGGCGCGGTAAAACACCCACGCGGTGGTATGGACCCAGTTCCGCGCTGAGTCCATCAAGTGTTCGATGGTGTCGTCGTCGCCAGCGTAAGCCATGCCGACAGTATCCGGGTTCCCTATGGGTTGAAGTGCGGCCACTTCGCAATGGCTCGAATGCCGGCGGGAGTCGGTCAATGTACGAATACTCATCAGGGCTCCCTGCGCCAAAAACTGCCGAAACTCACCTACTACCTACTAGCAATATGACATTACTCCTCTCATTTAAAGCTTATAGCGGTTTTTTTCAATGACTTTGTTCACTTTAGTACCAGGGATGAGACTGGCCGCAAATTATTCGCTGCCTGTTGCCCAGGCAAGGTATCCATGGTGATGCGCTTGATCACCCTGAGCGAAGCGGGCGGCAAGCGACCCTAACAAAGAAACGCCACTCTAGTGAGTGGCGTTTTTTTTGATGTTCAGTCTCAGACACAAGCTCTGCGAGGGGCCAGGTTCCACGGCAACTGCCCATTAGCCCCTGCTTTCAAATGGCGTTGAATCTATCAGTCGTCGTTGTCATCACGATCGCGGTAGCGACGGTGATCGCGGTCATAATCACTGCGATCATAGCCTCGACGATCATATCCCTGATCATCGTCCCCTCTTTGGTCGTAACCCCGTCGATGGTCATGATCGTGATAGCGGCCGTACCGTTCTCCGTCATCCCAGTGCGGGCCGCAGCCTCCCAACAAGACGGCGCTGGAAATGGCCACGATCAAGGTTACTGCGCGATTCATAGGAACGTCCTGAATGTCGGAGGTATGCAAGGGTTGCGGCCGTCCGAATTTTCATCCGGGCAGCGTTCAGTCGTGGCTATGACCATCCAGTAACTCAATGATTCCTTTAGGAAATACAAACAATTGCTGCGTAGCACTCAGCCATCACGCCAGCAAATGCCCCCTCCAGACACCCGGGTCTGTCATGGATAGCCAAGGGACTGTCGTCAAATGAAAAGCGCCCCCGTACCGTGGGGCTTTTAATGGAGGTTCTAAAAAGTCTCTGGCTATCGAGCCGGCGGATACGACCGCTGCGCCCGAGTCACGAGTTGCCTGGTACGCCAGGCAGGAGAATAACAATATGAAATTCGTGAAAAGTCTTCTGGCCGCCGTGCCGCTCATGGTGCTGGCCATTGATGCCCATGCCGCCGTATCGAACCAGGAAGCCGCCCGGCTCGGCACCAGCCTGACGTGGGTGGGGGCCGAAAAGGCCGGGAATGCCGACGGCTCTATTCCGCCCTACAACGGTGGCCTGACCACCGCCCCCTCCAGCTTCAAGACCGGCGACAGCATGCGCCCGGACCCCTTTGCGGACGAAAAACCGCTATTGGTGATCAACGGCAGGAACGTCGATGCCTACAAAGGCATGCTCACCGCCACCACCGTAGCATTGGCCAAGCGCTACCCCGGCTTTCGCATCGACGTGTATCCGACCCACCGCACGGCATCGCTGCCACAGGCGGTACTGGACAATAGCCGCAAGAACGCCACAGCCGCCAAGTCCCTCAACGGCGGAATTGCGTTCGACAACGTGTTGCCGGGTGTGCCGTTCCCGATCCCGCAATCGGGCGCCGAGGCCATGTGGAATTTCCTGCTGCGCTACCAGGGCGTCAACATCCATTCCAAATATGACTCGTGGAGCGTCGACACGGCGGGCGTGGCGAGCCTGGCTGTGACCGGCGAGGCGTTCGTCTCCTTCCCGATTTACGAGAACATGGCGAAACCGATCAACAACTCCGACATCTACTACCAGTTGAAGCTGTCCTACACCGGACCTGCGCGGCGGGCCGGCGAGTCGATCATGCTCAAGAACGCCACCAACCCGCTGCAGCGCCCCGGCCGTGCCTGGCAGTACATGCCGGCCCAGCGCCGGGTCAAACAGATTTCGATCCTGGCCTATGACACCCCAAACCCCGGTACCGCCCGTGCACTCGAGCTGTATGACTGGACGCTGGTGGGCAAGCAGGAAATGATCGTGCCCTACAACACCTACAAACTGACCTACGCTCGCGATGCCAAATCACTGACCACGCCGAACTTCATTGCGCCGGACTTCGTGCGCTGGGAAAAGCACCGGGTCTATGTCGTGGAGGGCAACCTCAAGGCCGGTGCAACGCATATCTATCAGAAGCGCCGCTTTTACCTGGATGAAGATACCTGGGCCGCGGTGGCCTCCGATCAATACGACACCAGTGGCCAGCTGTACCGTGGTTCCTTCGCCTTCTTCAGCCAGAGCTATGACAAGCAGGTCCCGGATGCCACCCCGTTCATGACGTACGACCTGTCGAAAGGCACCTACAACATCAATGGCGTGGTGGGCCCCCATGGTGGCATCCGCTACATCGAGCCGCTATCGACGGCGCAGTGGGTGCCGGAGTCCATGGCGGGCACCGGTATTCGTTGAGTTCGTGGCGATAAAAGGCCCCTCTGGTTCGAAAGAACGGGGCCAGTGCTTCCGGGATCAGCTTTCGGGGGATACGACCGGGTCTTGAGCGGCTTCGGCTTCCAGCTTCAACCGGTCAGCCTTGCTGATGTATTTATCCTTGTTTTTCGGTGCCAGTTTGGCGCTGGCCTTTTTCGCGTTGGCCTTGAGTATCTGATTCAGTTTCTTGCGACGATTCATGGTGTTCTGCTCAACCTGTAATTGCTCGATTGTATCAGACCAAAGTCTCAGACCGGGCCGCCACATCCCCCGGAAATGGGGTTCTTCACCCACCTACCCGGGTGTTTATCACCAAATTAGAGGAATAACCCCCTCTCTCCCCCCCACTTCTTTGGGCTGCAACGCCCGGAAAAACTGATTCGTTGATTTGAGTTTCTTTTGCTCCAGTAATGGCTCATTAGTTGCACACCCCCTTTTGTGCCCAAAACAGCAGTCGTCCCGGACATGGAGACGGCGGGACATCAAGCGAGGGGTGACCTATGAAACGCGCAACACACTCAAGCAATTCGCTCTATCTGCTGCGCAAAACAGGCCTGCCTTGTGCGATGTTGTTTTCCCTGGCCACGGCAGACGCCGTGCCGCTGGATGATTTCGGCCCGCCACCACCGACCGACCCCTCGGCGTTTGCCAACCCGCCAGCCGACCCCAAGGCCGCGCTGGATGCCTTGCTGACCTTGCCAGCCACCAACCAGGGCGCCATCGCCCTGCCCAACGGCGCGTATGGCGACCGGGACACGCCACGGGCCGACAACGTGCTGCCGCCAGCCCTGCAGACATCCTTCAAGATCCCTACCAACGGCAAGCCCAGCCCATTGTTCGGGGCCCTGCCGTACACGCAGCAGCTGCTGCTGTTCGAAGAATTCGGCACGGAAAAACTCGACCCGACACTGCCGGCCCCACCGCTGACCTTCCCGCCTCCGATCGTTGGCCCGGCGCCCACGCAGGACCCGAACAGCATCGCCCGCAGTGGCCCTTCGGCGGCGTCGCTTGAAGCCTTCATGCGCCAGCCGGGGCTGTACCCGTTTCCGTCGCAGTACTCCAACGTGCTGGACCGCAACCCGTGGAAAGCGCAGATCGAAGCTTTCCTCAACCGCCATCCAGTCAGCTCGCCGGCCGAAGGTCGTCCGCCAGGAAAAGGCTGGTCGCACCAGCGCTGGAACGAGTTCTACCCACAGGTCGCCTTCAAGACCGCGCAAGCGGGCGCCAAGCTCAACGGCGGCATGCGCGACCGCCGCCAGTTGCACAACTATGCCGTCGGTGAGTTCGGGCCGGGTGGGCTGTATAACCAGACCTCGGACGCGCCGATCATCGCGGGCACCACCAAAGGCATCGACACGCGTTTTCACCCCAACATGCCGATCCAGAACCACAAGGCGCTCTGGACCTTCGACGGCACCTTTCCGCCGAAACTGTTGATGGTGCGCTACGGCCAAGGGGTGCTGATGCGGCACTACAACGCCCTGCCGATCGATCCGTCGGCCAACATGGGGTTCGGCCTGCACACCCTCAGCACCCACGAACACAACGGCCACTCCCCGGCCGAAAGCGACGGCTATGCCAACGCGTTTTTCTTCCCGGGCCAGTACTACGACTATCGCTGGCCGATCCAGTTGGCCGGCTATGACAGCATCAATACCAACGCCCAGGATGCGCGCGCGGCGTTCCCCTGCGCCCCGGGTGAAACCCTGTTCGTCAACGACGCTACTCCGGGCCTGAAGACCTGCAACAACGGCAGCATCAAGATCCGTGGCGACTGGCGCGAAACCATGAGCACCCACTGGTTCCACGACCACATGCTCGATTTCACCGCGCAGAACGTCTACAAGGGCAATGCGACGATGATGAACTACTACAGCGCCGTGGACCGTGGCAACGAAGCGCTGCAAGACGGGGTCAACCTGCGCCTGCCCAGCGGTTCGGCGCTGCCCTGGGGCAACCGCGACTATGACGTCAACCTGATGATCGCCGACAAGGCCTGGGACGCCAATGGCCAACTGTGGTTCAACCCGTTCAACACCGACGGCTTCCTCGGCGATCAGATCCTGGTCAACTGGCAGTACCAGCCGCGCCTGAACGTGCGGGCGCGCAGCTATCGCTTCCGCATCCTCAATGGTTCGGTGTCGCGCTTCTTCAGGATTGCGCTGGTGCGTGAAGTCGTTGGCACCGGTGGTGAGTTCCCCGGCCCGGCCGGTTCCGGCCTGTCGTATACCCGGGTGCCGTTCCACATGATCGGCAACGACGGCAACCTCATGGAACACGCCGTGCCGTTCGACGGCAGCATGGACCTGGACGCCGACGGCGATGTGCAAGACCACAACGCCATCCTGCCGACCCAGGGCATTGCCGAGCGCTTCGACATCATCGTCAACTTCGCGAAAAACGGGATCAGGACCGGCGACAAGCTGTACTTCGTCAACCTGATGGAGCACCAGGGCGGCAAGGGGCCGGAGAGTACACCGCTGAGCCTGGCCGACGTACTGTCCGGCAAGTACAAGGCGGTGCTCAAGTCGGGCAGCAAGGGGCTGGAATGGGACCTGGGTGACCCGGCGGTGGGCAAGTTCATGCAGATGGTGGTGCAGCCTTATGCCGGCCAGGACGTGAGCATGAACCCCGCCGACTACGAACCCGCCAAACCGGGTAAACCGGTGGGCAAGGTCATGATCCCGCTGACGATCAACCGCGACGATCCGACGATGCAGGCCAAGCTCAAGCTGGCGCGGCATCGCGAGTTTGTCTTCGGCCGCTCCGACGGCACCGACCAGGAACCCTGGACCATCAAGACCGACGGTGGTTTTGGCAACCGCGCGGACCTACGCCGGATCAGCGCCGCGCCGCAACTGGCCACTGGCCCGAGCCCTGCCGGGTTCTCCGGCGACGGCACCCTGGAAGTGTGGAAAATCAGGAACGGCGGCAACGGCTGGAGCCACCCGGTGCACGTGCACTTCGAAGAAGGCGTCATCCTCAACCGCGACGGCAAGGCACCGCCGGAATGGGAAAAATGGGCACGCAAGGACGTCTATATCATCGGCCAGGGCATCGACAGTACGGTGGACGTGGAAATGGCGATCCGCTTCCGTGAATTCGCCGGGACCTACATGGAGCACTGCCACAACACCCAGCACGAGGACACGTCCATGTTGCTGCGCTGGGATGTCGAGAATCCCGGCCAGTTCCAGTTGATGCCAACGCCACTGCCCGGCTGGGACGGCGTCACCTACGTCAACTCCGCCGCGCTGCCAACCTTCCGCACTGGCGATACACGTAATGGTGACGGCGATAACAAAAAACCGATCGCCAACCCCGACAGCGCTGTCAGCAACGGTCAACCGGTGACCATCAACGTCCTGGCCAACGACACCGACCCTGACGGTAACGTGCCACTTAAAGTGGTGGGCCTGGCGCAACCGGACTCCGGCAAGGGCACGGTCAGCACCGATGGCCTGCGCGTGGTCTACACACCACCGGCTACTGTCGCCGCACCGTTCACCGCGACCTTTACCTATCAGGCCGCCGATGCCAAGGGTGCGGAGTCGACACCGGCAACGGTATCCGTGGCGGTCTCGGCAGCGGTCGTCGAGAATCTGATCGTTACCGGCGCTACCGTTACTGCCCGCAGCAACGGCCGCTATTACTGGGTCCTGTCCGGCACCACCTCGCGTGGCACAGGCAATAGCATCACAGCGACTGCCACGACCACAACCGGTACGGTGAACCTTGGCAACGCCACCCTGACCACCACGCCTACCGGCGCACGCTGGCAGTTCGCGGTGACCACCGTCGGTAGTCCGCCATCGACCAGCCCGACAGCGACCATCAAGTCGGCCTTCGGCAAAACCGTGACGGTGCCGGTAGTGGGGAACTGAGTTCAACCTGGCTTTAGCAACGAGGGCCTCAAAAGATTTGAGGCCCTTTTGTTTCGACGGTCACTTGTAGGAGCCGGCTTGCTGGCGATGATCGTTAACGATGACGCGGGTGAGCCGGATGAACGCGGTCCCTTGTAGGAGCTGGCTTGCCAGCGATGGTGGTTAACGATGACGCGTATGACCTGGATAATCGCGGCGCACTGGAGTTCATCGCCAGCAAGCCGGCTCCTACAGTTTGGTGTTCACATCATTTCGACCCGGACGCGGTCCCTTGTAGGGGCTGGCTTGCCAGCGATGGTCGTTAACGATAACGCGCATGAACCGGATAAACGCGGCGCACTCAAGTCCATCGCCAGCAAGCCGGCTCCTACAGTTTGGCGTTCACATCATTTCGACCGGGACGCGGTCCCTTGTAGGAGCTGGCTTGCCGGCGATGGTCGTTAACGATAACGCGGGTGGACAGGATAAACGCGGTGCACTCAAGTCCATCGCCAGCAAGCCGGCTCCTACAGTCCATCGCCAGCAAGCCGGCTCCTACAGGTATTGCGTTTTGGTGTTCCCCGGGATTGCGTGAAGAACCCAATAAATGCCAGGTGGACAGCGTAACAGGCAACAATCGGCTCTCATCTGCAGTTCAACCGAGGGGCTCGATGATCCTGAGCCAGGGCCAACGGGCCTGATAACTTTTCGCCTTCTGCTCGAACAAGTCTGGACTGGGGTTCTTTGGATTGTTTCGAAGTAGCCCGTGCTCTGTGTCGGCCAGGCCGTTAGGAGCATAAACCTCGCCGGTTGCAACATCCCAACCCATGCAGGTACCGGCAACCAGGTAGCGATCGATCCCGTCCCTGGCCGACTGAAGCTGAGGATAATCCCCGCCAAACCGCTGTCTGTACCACAGGTGCACGCGAGCCTGGTTCTTGACTTCAACGTTCACCCCGAGGTCCTCGAACAGACGCCCGGCGCGCTGGATGACCTCATCCTCTGCTTCCCAGGACAGATCTTCATCGAAGTAAAAGACGTCGTAATCCTTCACTCCCCACGCTACCGGTCGCTGTGACTGATGATTCCAGACAGCCTGGAACAGGCAACCGGCCGTGAGCATGCATTGCTGCAGACCGAGCTCGGGCAAGCGCTCGGCAAGCGCTGCGTTTACCGGGTTGGTCATTGCGATACTGATCAGTTTTTCGACAGTCAATGTCATTTTCATCCCTTTTAAATCGTTGAAGTCCTGGTAGGCGAACAGCGGGCAATTTAACGGCAAGACGTCGGTGCTGACTATGTGGATGACACTTTTGAAGTAAGCCGCCGCAGAGCCTGCCCTGATAATCGATAGCTTACTGACGAATTGTCGAGGTCAAGCATGACGAGCGCAACTATGGAACAAGTCAGCCCAAAAACGCTGAGAAGAGTGATTGTGGCCGCCGGCATTGGCAATTTCGTCGAGTGGTTCGACTTCGCCGTCTATGGCTTTCTGGCCACGACCATCGCCCAGCAATTTTTCCCCAGTGGCGATGCCAGTGCCGCGTTGCTCAAGACCTTTGCGGTGTTCGCCGTGGCCTTTGCGTTTCGACCCCTTGGCGGGATTTTCTTCGGCATGCTGGGCGACAGGATCGGCCGCAAGCGCACCCTGGCGATGACCATTCTGTTGATGGCCGGTGCGACGACCCTGATCGGCCTGCTGCCCACTTATGCGGCGATCGGGGTCGCGGCGCCGATTCTGCTGTCGCTGATCCGTTGCGCCCAGGGCTTTTCCGCCGGGGGCGAATACGCCGGCGCCTGTGCCTACCTGATGGAACATGCACCGAGTGATAAACGCGCCTGGTACGGCAGCTTCATTCCGGTGTCGACCTTTTCCGCCTTCGCCGCGGCCGCCGTGGTGGCCTACGCGCTCGAAGCGTCATTGTCCGCCGAAGCAATGGGCAGTTGGGGTTGGCGCCTGCCGTTCCTGATTGCCGCGCCGCTGGGCCTGGTGGGGCTTTACCTGCGCTGGAAGCTCGATGAGACACCGGCATTCCAGGCGGTGACCGAGGAACATGCCGTCGCCCACTCGCCACTCAAGGAAACCTTGCGCAATCATGGGACGGCGATCTGTTGCCTGGGCGCCTTTGTGTCACTCACCGCACTGTCGTTTTATATGTTCACCACCTATTTCGCGACTTACCTGCAAGTCGCCGGCGGCTTGAGTCGCGCCACAGCGTTGCTGGTCTCACTGATCGCATTGCTGTTCGCTGCGGCGATCTGCCCGCTGGCGGGGCTGTATTCGGACCGGGTCGGACGTCGAAGGACGGTGATGACGGCATGCGCGCTGCTGATCGTGACCGTGTATCCATCGTTCCTGATGGCCAGCTCCGGCTCGTTCGCGGCGTCTGTCGTCGGCGTCATGCTCCTGGCGATTGGCGCCGTGTTGTGTGGCGTGGTGACGGCGGCCCTGCTCTCGGAAACCTTCCCTACCCGTACCCGATACACCGCCTCGGCGATCACCTACAACATGGCGTACACCCTTTTCGGCGGCACCGCACCGCTGGTGGCGACTTGGCTGATCAGCACCACCGGCAGCAACCTGTCACCGGCGTTCTACCTGATCGCGGTGGCCTTGCTCGCGCTGGCGGGTGGACTGGCATTGCCGGAGACCTCGAGGATTTCCCTGCATGAGGTTGCGACACAGGAGAAAGGCGCAGGAGTGAGCGCTGCGGTCTAAAACACGAAACGAGCCGGCCAGGCGCTATATCCGTGAGGTTTCCTTGACAGCCGTTGACTGGCCATCAAAACCCTGCACAATTGCCGGCTTTTTTCGCGACAGGACGTCCCTCCCATGCAACGGATCGTAATTCTGGGCAATGCCGGTAGCGGCAAATCCACCCTCGCCCGCGCGCTCGGCAAGCGTCTGGGCTTGCCGGTGGTGCACCTCGATACATTGTTCTGGGAGCCCGGCTGGATCGAACCCGACGCCGGGCAGTTCCGCGCGCGGGTCAGCGCAGCAATCACAGCGGATACCTGGGTGTGTGAAGGCAACTATGCCCGGCGCACCTTCGACCTGCGCCTGCCCCGGGCCGACCTGATCATCTGGCTCGATACGCCGCGACTCACCTGTTTCATCCGGGTGATCATGCGCAGCGTCTTGAACCGCCCTCGCCCCGACCTGGCAGCCGGCTGCACAGAGAAGCTCGACCGGGCGTTCCTGACCTTCCTCAAGTTCGTGTGGAATTTCGATCGAGGCTACCGCCCGGGTATCGAGGCGGTGCGCCTGACCATAGGCCCACGGATTCCTGTGGTGCACTTGCGCGGTAGCCGCCAGATAGCCGCCTTTCTCCATGGCTTGCCCGCAGTGCCTGAAATCGACATCGTGGACTTGTCATGAAATGACAAGAAATTGTCGTCGAATGAATCGCCGCCAGTCTCCCCCGCCCATAAATTCCTAGTCGAGCCCGGTGCAATGCTGGGCGCCTGTCTGCTTTATATGCTCAACATCATAATAATAATCCGAGGGGCCGCACCGTATGCGCGTGAATTTACCCGTGACCGAGCATGAAAGAGTATTCCCTGCCGAACAGCGATTGATCTCCACCACCGACCTCGACAGCCGCATCACTTACTGCAATGACGCCTTTGTGGCCATCAGCGGTTTCACCTACGACGAACTGGTCGGTCAGCCCCATAACCTGGTTCGACACCCCGATATGCCTCCCGGGGTATTCATTCATATGTGGCACACCATCAAGCAAGGCAAACCCTGGATGGGTCTTGTGAAAAACCGCTCGAAAAATGGTGACTTCTATTGGGTCAGTGCCTACGTCACGCCCATCTATGAAAACGGACGCCTGAGTGGTTACGAGTCGGTTCGTTCGCTGCCCAGCCGCGACCAGGTCAGTCGGGCAGCGGCACTCTATGCAAGGATGCGCGCCGGCAAGCCGATCGTTGCCCGCAGTGCGCGGATTCTAAGACCGCTGCAACACGGCTGGCCGTTGCTGATGGCTGGCGGGCTCTCACTGCTGGGCAGTCAGTGGCTACCACAAACGGCGGCGCAAGGAGTCCTGGTGGCGAGCCTGGGCATTGCCTGGTACCTGATCGAATCCCGACAGCGCAGAGCCATCGAGCGCACCCTGGCCGAGCATCCGAAAGCCTTTTCCGATCCATTGGTCGCGCTCACCTATAGCGACAACCACGGCCCCCAGGGTCGCCTGGACATGGCCATGCTCAGTGAGGAAGCGCGCTTGCAGACAGCCCTGTCCCGGCTCGTCGATGCCGGGGTCAACGTCAAGGCCAAGGCGGCGCAGTCATCCGCACTCTCGGGTTCCCAGGCGCAGTCGCTGGATCGTCAGCGCAGTGAAACCGATCAGTCCGCCGCCGCCATTTCCCAGATGGCCGCGACCATCCAGGAAGTCACCCAAAACGTCATCAGCACCGCACATGCCGCGTCGCAGGCCGACCAGTTGACCCGTGAGGGCACTGAGCTGGCGGAGCAAAGCCTGAGCGCCATGGCAACCATGCACGCGGCGGTCAACGAGATTGGCCAGGCGGTGAATGCATTGGCGAGCGAAACGCAATCGATCGGCAGTGTCGTGGATGTCATCACCTCCATTGCCGAACAGACCAACCTGCTGGCACTCAATGCGGCGATCGAGGCGGCCCGCGCCGGTGAGCAAGGGCGCGGTTTTGCCGTGGTGGCCGACGAGGTGCGTTCCCTTGCACAACGCACTCGCACCTCCACCGAACAGATCCACGGCATCATCGCTTCGCTGTATAGCGGTGCCGATCGCGCAGTCTCGACGGCCAGCCGTGGCGAGCAGATTTCCCGTGAAAGCATGCAGCGTGTCGAGGCGGTGCAGTCGGCTCTGGTCGGTATCAGCCAGGCCGTCACCCGGATTACCGGCATGAGCCAGCAGATGGCCTCGGCGTCTGAAGAACAGAGCCATGTGGCTGAAGACATCAACCAACAGATCACGCGAATTGCCCAACTCTGTGATCACAGCGCCGGGCAGGCCAAACAAGGTGCCGCGATCAGCCAGGACCTGGAAGTCATGGCCGAGTACCTGCACAGCCTGGCTGCGCGTTTTAGTCGATAGTCATCAGCGCCCCGGCAAGATGGATTGCGGAACGGAAATGCGAGCGAAGGTGTCAGCTGTATAGACACCTCTGTTTCGCATCCCAATCCAGATGGAGCGCTGAAGTCATGAACAACATTATCTATCTCGTCGGTGCTGTTGTGATCGTCCTGTTCATCCTGTCGTTTGTCGGGATTGTCTGACCGACCACTGAAGGTCGTGACAACTTGGCAAAGGTCCGCTCAGGCTTTTCCTCACAGCGGGAGGAAAAGCCATGGACGTTACTTATCTGGCACTTGGTTCAACACCCTCGGCTTCACACGCTACGCTACTGCCTGAGGCTTTCCTGGCATCAGGTATAAACATAGCTAAACCGGGGGATTCAAACCGTGCAGGCACTCTTCGCGTTTCTCAACGCCAATCCCTACATGTTGCTGTTCCTGGTGGTGAGCCTGGCGGTGCTGATTGGCCGCTTCACCATCAAGGGTTACGGGTTGGGTACCGTCGGCGGCGCCATCGTGGTTGGCTGCGGCGTCGCCATTGCCGCCTCTCTCTATGGCATCACGTTCAAGCTCGACACGTTCACCATGAACCTCTTCTACTACCTGTTCATGTACGGGGTCGGTTTGCGCGTCGGTCCGTCCTTTCTCAATAGCCTGAAGGATGATGGGCTGAAGTTCACCGTGCTTGCGGTCATTTGCAGTGTGGTCAGCCTGGCCGTGGTGGTCTTGGGCACGCGTCTTTTCAACCTGCCGACTGGCGCGGCCGGCGGCATCCTCGCCGGGGCCACGACCATGTCCTCCGCCATCGGCTCGGCCGAGCAGGCGGTTACCTCGGGTGCCGTCCACCTCGCACCGGGCGACACTGTCGAGGGGGTGTCGGCGATGATCACCCTGTCCTACGGCATCACCTACATCTGGGGCACCGTCGGCATCGTGCTGATGTGCAAATACATGCCGCGCTGGTGGGGGGTCGATGCCAAGGCGGCAGCCCGTCGTTATGAGGAAGAGCATGGGATGCATGATCTGGAGGACGACGGCCTCACCGCTGACAAGGCCTTCGGGTTGCGCGCTTATCGCCTGGAAAACCGTTCGACTGCCGGCCTGACCGTCCGCGAATTTCTCGCTCGATTCCCGGAGTATCGCATCGTCAATGTGCATCACGGCGATGAGGCGATAGGGGCCGATCCTGACATCCAGCTGCAGCTGGGGGATGTGATTACCCTTGGCAGCACACGTACAGGCCTGACCACCAACATCGGCCTGATCGGCCCGGAGGTCGATGACGCCAAGGCGCTCGCCGTCCCCCTGGACCACGCGGAGATCCTGGTGACCGAGAAAACCGTGATCGGCAAGCAGCTCAAGGAGTTTCGCGGACTGGACCTGGCCGGGCAGCTTCAATTGACTCGCATCCAGCGCGGCGGTGTTCCATTGCCCGTCGGGCCTGAGACGCGGTTGCAGCGTCGCGACGTGCTGTTCGTCACCGGCCTGTCCAGCGCCGTGCAGCGCGCGGGCGAGTTGTTTGGGGTTATCGCCCGGCCCAGCAGCATGACCGATTTATTGACGTTGTTTGTCGGGATGTCCCTGGGGCTGCTGATCGGCCTGATCCAGTTCCCCGCCTTCGGCGCCTCCGTCGGCCTGGGGAGCGCGGGTGGCCTGATGGTCTCGGGCATCATCGTCTCGTCGCTGTCCTCGCGCCTGCGCTTCTTCGGCAATACGCCGAACGCAGCGCGTAACATCCTCGAGGACATCGGCCTGCTGGTGTTCGTTGCCATTGTCGGGATCAATGCCGGCGCCACCCTTCTCGCTCAACTGACGGGGATGCTCGCCGTGCAGATTTTCCTGGTGGGCTTCGTCGCCTGCATGCTGCCGCCGTTCGCCGTCTGGGTGGTTGGCTATCACTTGATGAAGATCAATCCGGCGGTACTGATGGGTGGCATGGCCGGTGCCCGCAGTCATTCCGGCCCGTGTCTTGAGGCTGCGGCGGAGATCGGCAGCAACGTGCCGTGGGTCGGTTTTCCGGTCGCGTTTGCAGTCTCGGGCATTCTGCTGACGGTCCTCGGCTACTTCGCCATGGTCTTTGCCAATTGATGCGGTACCCAATGAAAATGCCGACCGCAGGCGTAATGTTGTTCACTTAAGTTTTGTTGCTTCAGGCAAACAATCCGCAATACCGGTCCAGTCGCAAGTAAACCAAGTGCTCCTTTGTGGGAGTGAGCCTGCTTGCGAAGGCGGCTTTCCAGCCGATATGTCTTTTTTGATCGCGTACATATCCGTTGCTGCGGTAACGGCGGCTTAGGGTTTCGCCCTTACGGCGAGTCCCTTTTCCAAACGCCGAAAAGGAACCAAAAGGCTTTGCCCCACCATTCGGTGCCTCGCTAATGCTCGGCATGCCCTCACTCCGGCATTGCTCCGTGGGCCCGCCGCGATCGGCCATCCATGGCCGTGCGCGGCTATCCCGGCATCCATGCCGGGATGCCCACTGCGCAACGCCTGCGTTCGGCCTCTGGAAACGGGGCTGGTAGATCAAGATCAAAAGCCAGAGCCAAAGCCAAAGCCAAAGCCAAAGTCTTTTTTTGATCGCGTACATATCCGTTGCTGCGGTAACGGCGGCCTATGGTTTCGCCCTTACGGCGAGTCCCTTTTCCAAACGCCGAAAAGGAACCAAAAGGCTTTGCCCCACCATTCGGTGCCTCGCTAATGCTCGGCATGCCCTCACTCCGGCATTGCTCCGTGGGCCCGCCGCGATCGGCCATCCATGGCCGTGCGCGGCTATCCCGGCATCCATGCCGGGATGCCCACTGCGCAATGCCTGCGTTCGGCCTCTGGAAACGGGGCTGGTAGATCAAGATCAAAAGCCAGAGCCAAAGCCAAAGCCAATCTTTTTTTGATCGCGTACATATCCGTTGCTGCGGTAACGGCGGCCTATGGTTTCGCCCTTACGGCGAGTCCCTTTTCCAAACGCCGAAAAGGAACCAAAAGGCTTTGCCCCACCATTCGGTGCCTCGCTAATGCTCGGCATGCCCTCACTCCGGCATTGCTCCGTGGGCCCGCCGCGATCGGCCATCCATGGCCGTGCGCGGCTATCCCGGCATCCATGCCGGGATGCCCACTGCGCAACGCCTGCGTTCGGCCTCTGGAAACGGGGCAGGTAGATCAAGATCAAAAGCCAGAGCCAGAGCCAAAGCCAAAGCCAAAGCCAAAGCGTAGAAACGTCCGAGCTATCGACCAGGCCGGCCAGCAGGCCGCCTCGCTTTTGCTTTGGCTTTTGATCTTCTTGCCCCATCGAGAGGCCGAGTGGAGGTTCTGCGCAGTGGGCAACCCGGCATGGATGCCGGGTTAGCCGCCCTAGGCCATGGATGGCCGATGGCGGCGGGCCCACGGAGCAGGACCGGAGCAAGGGCATGCCGAGCCACAGCGAGGCACCGAACGCCAGGGGCAAGAGCCCTTGGTTACTTGGGGCTTTTCCAAGTGACCCGCCGTAAGGGCGGAACCAAAAGCAGCCGTTACCGCAGCAACGGATATGTACGCAGTCAACAAAAAACAGGTCGGCTGTCAGGCCGCCATCGCTGGCAAGCCAGCTCCTACAGGGAAAAATACGCACGGCTCCCAATCAGGCCGGTCGGCCGCCTCGCTTTGGCTTTTGCTTTGGATCTTCTTGCCCCATCGAGAGGCCGAACGAAAGGGGCAAGAGCCCTTGGTTACATGGGGCTTTTCCAAGTGACCCGCCGTAAGGGCGGAACCAAAAGCAGCCGTTACCGCAGCAACGGATATGTACACCACCCCACCACGTATTAAGTGAACAACATAACGCCCGCAAGCGGCCTTTGATTCACGATGACATCAGGGCAACGCATACACCCTGAACAGTCTCTTCACCGTAAGGTTGCTCCCGCCCAGATACTGGTCGTAGGCCTTTTCCACAAAGCCCGAGTAATAGGCCTCACTCAGGGCCGTGTCGACCAGCAAGCGGAAGTCTTCGTCGTTGCGTTCCACCATCATCGCCACCGGCGAGTACTCGAAGATGCGGTCCAGGATCATCAGGTTCTTGGCCGCGCCTTCCTTGGCCACTTCGTTGCGCAGCAGCATGCGTTCGGAGAAGAAGGCATCGGCCTTGCCCTCGGCAACCAGCTTGACGCCCTCGTCGTTGTTGGCCACGGTCACCAGCGAAGCGATCACGTTGAGCAGGCGCATCTGCTCGCGAATCCAGTCTTCGGTCACGCCGCCCTCAAGGGTCGCGTAGGTCTGGTTGGCCAGGCCATTGTTGATGCTGGCTCGCCAGGTCGGGCCGGTGTTGGCGACCTTGCCATTGAGCACATTGAGCAAGGGTTCGCCCGCATCGTTGCGCACCACGACCGAGAGACCGGCAGTGTAGATCGGGATGGAGTAGCTGATCATCTTGCGCCGTTCCAGGGTGGGCGCTGTCGGAGTGCAGAGGATATCGACCTTGCCCTGGCTCACGGCACTGACCTGGTCCGCAACCGTTACCGGCTGATAGTGCACCTGCAGGTCGGGCAGGCCCAGTTCGCGCTTGAGCGTGTCGGCGATTTTCAGGCACAGGTCGATGGCATAACCGCTGGCCTTGTCGCCTTCCTGCTTGCTGAAAGGGGCCAGGTCCGGCAAGTAGCCCAAGGTAAAAGTGTGGCTGCTGCGCACGCGCTCAAGGGTGTTGGCGCCGGCCACCAGCGGCAGCGTCAAGAGTGCGAAGGCCAGCAGCAGTCTGGTGGTTGTGGCAAATGGTACGTTCATGTCCGGTTTCCCCGTATGCAGATGTCTGTGCAGTCCTGATGGCCACGCCTAAGGATTACCGGCCCTGGCCTGGTTGGCGGATGGCGCTTCGGTGAAGCGCTTGGCGAGGAATCCATAGAGCAGGTAGCCGACAGCGAGCACCAGGGTGCCGCCCATCACGGCGTCCTTGCCGCAGGCATACAGGGCGTACAAGGAGTAGGTGACGGCGATCAGCAAGACCACCACATTACGCGTGTGAATCGCCGACGAAACCCCGGCCTTGTGCATGATCACCAGCAGGCCGGTCAGCGCAGTGATATAGGGGATCAGGTTGGTCACCGCTGCCAGGCTGACCAGCTTGCTGAACTGGGCGGCGGCATCGGGCGAGATGGTCGACAGGGCCATGAAGGTCTGCAGCACGCCGCAGACGATCATCCCGACGACGGGCGCATTCATCGAGTTGACCTTGCTGAACAGCTTGAGGAACAGGTTCTGGTCAGCCGTCATCTTCGCGGTTTGCGCCAGGGTAAATTGCCAGCCCAGCAGCGAGCCGACACAGGCCATCACCGCCAGGGCCATGACGATAGTGCCCACCATCGGGTTGAATATCGTCGCGTAGACCAAGGCGAAGGGTGCCGAGGATTTGGCCAGCTCGGCATTGGGAATGATGCCCTGGATCACGGTGGTCGAGAGCACATAGACCACGGCGGCACCCAGGGTGCCGAACAGGCAGGCCAGGGGCACGTTGCGCTTGGGGTCTTCCACGGCATCGGTGGCCTGGGCCGCCGATTCCATACCGAGGAAGGCCCACAGGGTCAGGGGGATGGCTTTGCCGATGGCTTCGGAAATCGCCAGGCTATTGGGGTTCCAGGCGGCGGCCAGCACATCGGGCTTGAACCAGAACCAGCCGATGATGCTCAGGCCCGCTACCGGAATGATCACGCCCCACACCGTGAAAGCGCCGATCTTGCCGGTGATGCCCGGGCCACCGAAGTTGGCGAAGGTGGTCAGCCAGATCAGCGCGATCGTGCCGACGCACAGTGGAATGGCACCCGTGCCCAGCCAGGGGATGAAGGCCGTCATGTAGCCCACCGCCGAGATGGCCACGGCCACGTTGGCGATAGCCAGGGACAGGAAGTACAGGTACGAACAGAGGAAAAACCCCGACTTTGAATGGGCTTCCTCGGTGTAGGCGGACAAACCGCCCGAACGCGGACAGAAGACCCCGCACTGGGCAAAGCAGTAGGCAATGGCCATCGAGCCGATCGCGGTGAAAATCCATGACAGCAGCGAGACGGCGCCCAGTTGCGCCATATTGGTAGGCAACATGATGATGCCCGAGCCCATCATGTTGACCGTCACCAGCGTCGTGAGCCCCATCAGGCCCATTTTCTTGCTTGAATCCGCCATCGCAAACTCCTTGCCTTGTTCAGAGTTTTGAACCTGGCCTGGCGACGTGCAGCACGCGGCCAGACAGGGGCTAACACCTACTGCATCAGACCTTGAGCACGTAACCGTAGGCCCGGGTTCGTCCGGCTTCCTGCTGCAAATACACGCCCTGCAACTCCGGTGTGAAACCCGGCAAGCGGTTGATGCCTTCTTCCAGCGCCAGGAAGTACTTCAGCACCGCGCCGCCCCAGACTTCGCCCGGGATGATGCAGAGCACGCCCGGCGGATAAGGCAACGCACCTTCAGCCGCGATCCGCCCATCCGCATCCGCCAACGCCACCAGCTCGACGTTGCCGCGGATGTACTCGATTTGCGCCTGCTGCGGGTTCATGGCCTTTTTCGGGAAGTGTTCCTTGCGGAACATGTCCTTTTGCAGTTGCTGCACGTTGTGATGGCGGTACAGGTCGTGCATTTCCTGGCAGAGCTGGCGGATGGTGTAGTTGCGGTAGCGCTCCTGATGCTGCGCGTAGATTGCCGGCAGTACCCGGCTCATCGGCGCGTCATCGCTGATGAAGCGTTCGAAACGGGCGATCTGCGCGGCCAGGTGGGTCATCTTCGCCCAGTCTTCGGCCGGGGTGAGCAGGAACAGGATCGAGTTGAGGTCGCATTTTTCCGGAACGATGCCGTTCTCGCGCAGGAAGTTGGCGAGGATGCCGGCGTGAATGCCGAAGTCGGTGTAGCTGCCGTCGACCGGGTCGATCCCCGGGGTGGTGAACAGCAGCTTGCACGGGTCGATGAAGTACTGCTTCTCGGCGTAACCGGCAAAGGCGTGCCAGCGATCCTTGGGATGGAACTCGAAGAAGCGGATGTCATTGGCGATTTCTTCGGTGGGATAGTCTTCCCAGGCGCGCCCTTCGATGGTGTACGGCACGAACGGGCGGACCATGGTGCAGGCTTCGAGGATCAACTTGCGCGCCTCGATGCCGAACTTCACGCAGTCTTCCCACAGGCGCAGGCCGCTGCGGCCCGAGTGGATGCGCGCATTCACATCCAGCGAGGCGAACAGCGGGTAGAACGGGCTCGTCGAGGCCTGGGCCATGAACGCGTTGTTCAGCCGGTGATGGTTGCAATAACGGGCCTGGCCCTTGATGTGGCGGTCTTTCTTGTGCACCTGGGAGGCCTGGGAAAAACCGGCCTGCTGCTTGTGCACCGACTGGGTGACGAAGATGCCCGGGTCGTTTTCGTCGAGGTCGAGCAGCAGCGGCGAGCAGTCCTTCATCATCGGGATGAACTGTTCGTAACCGACCCACGCCGAGTCGAACAGGATGTAGTCACACAGCTTGCCGATGCGGTCGACCACTTGCCGGGCGTTGTACACGGTGCCGTCGTAGGTGCCCAGTTGAATGATCGCCAGGCGGAACGGCCGTGGCAGTTGCGCCTTGTCCGGGGCGACTTCGGCGATCAGTTCGCGCAGGTAGTCTTCTTCGAAACAGTGGGCGTCGATGCCGCCGATGAAGCCGTAGGGGTTGCGTGCGGTTTCCAGATACACCGGCGTCGCGCCGGCCTGCAACAGCGCACCCTGGTGGTTGGACTTGTGGTTGTTGCGGTCGAACAGCACCAGGTCGCCGGGGGTCAACAGAGCATTGGTCACCACCTTGTTGGACGCCGAGGTGCCGTTGAGCACGAAGTAGGTCTTGTCCGCATTGAACACTTGCGCCGCGTGTTTCTGCGCCAGCAGCGCCGGGCCTTCGTGGATCAGCAGGTCGCCGAGCTTGACGTCGGCGTTGCACATGTCGGCGCGAAACAGCGTCTCGCCGAAAAAGTCGAAAAACTGCCGACCGGCCGGGTGCTTGCGAAAGAACTGGCCGCCCTGGTGACCGGGGCAGGCGAAGGTCGCATTGGCTGCTTCGGTGTAGTGCTTGAGGGCGTCGAAGAACGGCGGCAGCAGGCTTTCTTCGTAGGCCTTGGCGGCGGTTTCCAGTTGGTTGCCGTAGTACTGGGCATTATTGCTGGAGACATCAAAGACACCATTGACCTGCAAAATCACATCCTGCAGTTGTTTGTAGACCTCCAGGGAGCGATTGCTGCCGCCCTTCCTGGCCACCAGGAAGATCGGGATGTCGAAGCCGGTACGCTTGATGGCGTCCAGCGAACCGGCTGCCAGATCATCGATCGAGAGCACGGCAACCGCGACATCGGTAAAGTCAGTCTGGTCGAGCGGGACGATTTCACGGGAATTAAAAAAACAATCCCGAACCGCCTCGCTGGCAGCGATTTTCAAGGCGTTCATAACCAGAATCTCTCAGTCTAATGACGTTGAAGTTCCAGGGACGATCAACTTCAAAGGCACCAAGTCCCGGGGTCAGGAGCGATTGCCCTATTGGGTATAGTTCATTTTTACTATTTGTTACTTCTTGCCGGATTTATTTCCTTGACCCGCTTTTCCGTGGGGTTCATGGCGAAGTAACCGAACCTGTTTTCCGGTCTTTCGGTGCTTTAATAAACACTAAGTATTAATGCCAAAGCGCTATTTCTCACCGATCACGCACCCTATTAATCCGTGAGTGAAACACCCCAAAGGATGAATCCAGCCTTCGGGGCACTGCTCATCCAGCCATCAGGTACGCCCTGCTGAACCTGTCACGGGCAGGTTCCCGAGCAGTTTGAGCCCGGTACTCTTCACGAAGGTTTCATAGTCCATGGGCTTCTGGATACGGGTTTCTGCGTTCGGCAGCACATAGGCCCAGGCACGCTTGGACGATGCGTCGTAGACCAGCTTGAACAGGCGCGTCGGCACCCAGACCTGGTTGTCGCCGATGGTGGAGTAGCCTGGGTCAAACAGCGGGCCGGTAAAGACAAACACGTTGCCATCGGCGCGCTTGGCAAACTTGCGGACATCCGCCTCGACCTTGCTCCAGATCTTGCGGTTGTTGGTCGGGTCTTGCGGCACCATGTTCGACAGCGCAAAGGACTGGGCCATGGCATTGGGATTCGGTGCATCGGCTGCCGGGGATTGATGGCCACGGTCCACGGCCGGTTTCTGGCTGCGGTAGTCGCTCAACTCCGCGCGCCCGCCCTTGGGGATGCGGGGGTCCGGGTAGAACTGGTTGGTGCGTTCCTCTCCTTTGGCATCCTGCAGCTGGGCCGCATTCAGGCGTTCGACCACGACCAGCGGGGTCTTGCTGGTTTGCGAGTACAACACCGCGAAGTTGTCGGAACACAGCGCCAGGGGCTTCATCGATGCAGGCACGGTGGCGGTGTTGATCGGATTCGCTGCCGGGAACAGCTCTGCACAGCCGTCAAACGTTGGCTGCTTTTGTTTGTTCGAGTAGAGGTCCAGGGCCGCGCGCTGGCTGATCGAGCCCGAGCGTGACACTTGTTCGTGTTGCGCGGTGGGCGGCTTGAGCAGATCCAGCAGGCTGCGGGCTTGCGCCCCGTTTGAAAGCAAAACAAGGGCCGACAGCCCAACTGCAATTTTGCGTAGGTGCATGGGTTAAATCTTCGAATGGAATTGAGGGAAAACGTGCGGTGACGCCGTGCGGGTTTTATTGACCGTGACCAGACAGGTTGGTGCCTGCCGGCCAGAGGTTATTTTGCGCGACTGTTCAAGTTAAGACATTACTTGAGCTCGCACGACCGGATGGAGCTAGTCCCCGCTGTCATCGACAGCCGTGGGGGTCACCGCCGAGCCTGCCAGGAGCCCCCCGTCGATGTTGAACTCACTGCCGGTGACGTACGTCGAGTCATCCGCGGCGAGAAACAGGGCCATGGCCGCCACCTCTTCGGGCATCCCGAATCGTCTCAGCGGAGTGTCGCGAACCAGGGCCGCCATCCGCTCTTCACGGCCTGCGTCTGTGCCCAGCATGGGCTCCCATATGGGGGTAAGGATGGCGGCCGGATGAATCGAGTTGCACCGCACTTTCAGGCCTTGCCCGGCGCAGTAAAGCGCCACCGTCTTGGTGTGATTGCGAACGGCGGCCTTGGATGACGCGTAGGCCGCCGCGCCCGGAATGCCGACCAGTCCGGAGCGAGAGGAGACATTGATGATCGAGCCCGCGCCTGCATGTCGCATGGCGCGAATGGCGTACTTGCAACCGAGAAATACCCCGTCGAGATTGGTGCGATGCACGGCGTGCCAGTCCTCCAGGCGCGCATGCTCCGGGTCGTGCCGCACGGCACCTTGCTCAAATCCGGTAACGGCGGCGTTGTTCACCAGGACGTCCAGCCTGCCGCGCTCCTTCAGGATCTGCGTCGTCACTCGCTGCCAATCTTCTTCACACCGTACATCGAGACGCAGATAGCTGGCGCGATCACCGAGTGCGTTGGCAACCGTGCTGCCGAGTTCGTCGTTGATGTCGGTGAGGTAGACAAAGCAATCCTCCTGCACGAAAAGTTGCGCAATTGCCGCGCCGATCCCTTGGGCGGCCCCTGTGATGAGTGCAATCCTGGAAGTGAGCTTGCTGGCCATAAGTGATGTGGAGACTCCTTTGGTTGGGCCTGGTGATAACACATTCCTTGGCAAAAGCCCAAACGCTGCGCCCGCCATGCCTTGCGTGGTGAGATTTTTTGCGCCGTATCAACGCCTGCGGTGGATGACATATCCAGCCCCGCTCGATACCCTTTCTCACCCCCGGTGCCTGACTACAATTCAGGCCAAATCACACGCCATCCAGACGAACGAATAATGAAATCCTCCGCAGGTTTGCTGTTGTCAGGCATCGAGCTGGACCGCGCCAGTTCGATCCCCTTGTACCGCCAACTCTACTTGCAGATTCGCAAACAGATTCTCAGTGGCAGGATTCAGGGCGGCGTACGTCTGCCGTCCACCCGGACCCTGAGCAAGGAGCTGCAGCTTTCTCGAATCAGCATTCTCAATGCGTTCGATCAACTGATCGCCGAAGGTTTCCTGACGTCGCGCACCGGGGCCGGGACTTATGTCGGCGATGAATGGGAAAGCCGCGGTATTGATGACGAAGAGAGTCAGCGCCAACCTCCCCGCCTGTCCAATCTGAGCCAGTCCGTGCTGTCGTTGCGCAGCGATCATTTCCGTGGTGTTTCCTATGCCGACTGGGCGACCGGCAGCCCGACCTCGTTCCTGCCCAGCCACAGCGCCTACGATGCGTTTCCGCAAACGGTCTGGAAGCGGCTGATGAACCGCCACCTGCACAAGCCGACCAAGGCCATGCTCGGCTATGGCGAACTGCAAGGGTTGCTGGCCCTGCGCGAGGCGATTGCCGAATACGTGTTCGATGCCCGTGGCATCGACTGCACGGCCGAACAGGTGGTCATCGTTTCCGGCGCCCAGCAAGCCTTCAACCTGCTGGGCATGCTGTTGCTCAATCCGCAGGACAGCTTCTGGATGGAGGACCCGGGGCATATCGCGGCGCGCATTGCGCTGCAGGCCCAGGGTGGTCTGGTGGTTCCTTTGCGTATCGACGAACAGGGCATCGATGTCCAGCAAGGCCTGGCCCGGTGTCCTGACGCCCGCCTGGTGTTTACCACGCCTTCGCGCCAGCATCCGTTGGGCATCACCATGAGTTATGCGCGGCGCCAGGAGCTCATCGACTGGGCCGCCCACAATCAAAGCTGGATCATCGAAGACGACTGCGACAGTGAGTTTCGCTACAACGGCCGCCCCCTGCCAGCACTCTATGCCATGGACCAATGGGCCCGGGTCATCTACGCCGGAACGTTCAGCAAAGTACTGTTCCCGTCGCTGCGCCTGGGTTACGTGATACTGCCCAACGCCTTGATCGAACCCTTCTGCACCCTGCGGGCGGTCATGGACCGCAGCCCGCCCACCCTGCTCCAGGCCGTCACGGCAGACTTCATGCGCGAAGGCCACTTCCTCGGCCATATCCGTCGAATGCGTGCGCTGTACCAGGCTCGCCAGCAGGCGCTGGTCGAACACCTGCAGAAACGCTTGGGGACTTTCTTCAGGATCACGCCGGTGGAAGCCGGCATGCACCTGATCGCCTGGTTACCCGCGCATCTCGATGACGATGCCCTGGCCAGGGAGCTCGGCCAGCATGGCATTCATACCTATCCCCTGAGCGACTACTGCGTCGAACATGTCTTGCCGCCGGCGCTGCTGATCGGCTTTGCCAGCACCCCCGAAGACCAGGCCCAGGCACGCGTCGAAGCGCTGGCCCAGGCCCTGGACACAATGGGTTATCTGCAACAGGCCACTTGACGCAACGCAAGTGGTCTTATGATTTAACTGATAATGGATCTATCGAGAGTTCCTGACTGGCGCGATAAAGGCTGCGCCGGTAGACCCGGTGTCTGAACCAGGAACGACTCGAATGAACAATAAGATCCAGGAACGATTCAACGCCCTGCTCAGCCATAAGGCTGTCGAGGCCGAGGCTCCCCCCGCATTGACCGAGGCACTGGCCCGCCGGTTGCTCGACCGACTGGCGCAACTGCGCCTGTTTGCCCACGCCTATCCCTTGCTGACCAACCTGACCCACGGTCGCGTGACACCTGCCGACCTGCTGGACTTCGCCTATCGCCACGAGCTGCAGGGGCTGAGCCTGCACTTGCTCGACGGCGAGGAAAACAGCCTGAGTCAAATGGCACCTGCGCAACTTCAGGCGTTTGCAGACAAGGCCAACTCCCTCGGGCTGGATGTGCATCTGGAAATCAGCAGCACCCTGAAAAAAGATGTCGATCAAGTGATTGCCATTGCCAAGGCCCTGGGCACCCGCAATATCCGTGTCTACTCACGCTACGAAGGGGCGCTGTCCCGGGTCATGGACGTGATCGAGTCGGACCTGCACTACCTCGCGCAGCAGGCAGACGAGCACGACCTGTTCTTCGACTTCGAGCAGCATGAGGAACTCAAGAGCGACGAGATCGCGCAGCTGTTGAGCCGGCTGAATCACCCTCGCCTGCACGCCCTGTTCGACTTTGGCAACATGATCAATGCCTGCGAACAACCCCTTGCGGCACTGCGAAATCTCGCGCCGCACATACGCCAGACCCACCTCAAGGGTGTGCGCATCGTGCCTGAGCAAAACGGCTTCGGGCATTACGGCGTGCTGCAAGGGTGTGACGAAGACGACTTGCCCAACGCCCGCTTGCTGTTCGAGCTGCTGATGCTCGGCGAATCAACCCCGCAAGTGATCGCCTTCATTCTCGAGCAGGAAAACCACTACGTCGCCCCGGCATTCCGCCAGCTCGACGAAGCCGCCGACCCGTTCATTGCCTACCGGGAAATGAGTGAAACAGCGCTGCCGCAAGGCTTCTCCCTGGAGCAGATGCTCGCCGGCGAACACCGTTGGGCCAACAACCAGGTCGCCTATGTACGGAGCCTGCTGGCGGAATTCCGCACCCTGGCCGAGTTGACCCTGGCCCATTGCGCTGACGCCTGAACCTGACGTGCCTGGCGGCACTGCCTACCCAATCAAGCCTGGAGAACAATAATGACATCCCATGACAAGGCCAAATGGCTCAGATTCCTGATTCTCATCCTCGGTGGCGGCACCATCTACAAGCTGGCGAATCTCAAGGACGCCTTTTACATCCCCATGCAGGAATTCATGGGGCTGTCCCACACTGAAATCGGCGTGCTGCTGAGCGCCAACGCCATCATCGCCACCGCGCTGTTCGTGGTGGGCGGCATGCTCGCCGACCGGTACGACACGCGCAAGTTGATCCCCCTTGGCCTGATCGGTACCGGCAGCCTCGGGCTCTACCTGGCGACTTTTCCGCCCTTCAGCAATCTGCTGATTGTGTTCTGCCTGCTGGCCGTGTGTGCCGACTGCATCTTCTGGCCTTCGCTGCTCAAAGCCATCCGCAACCTCGGCGACGATAAGGAGCAGGGGCGCCTGTTCGGCCTGCTCGAAGGCGGGCGCGGCGTCATTGATACCCTGGTGGCCTTCTCTGCGCTGGGCGTCTTCGTCGCCATGGGCTCCGGTGAAAACGGCCTGAAGTCGGCGATCCTCTTCTACTCGGTCATCGACATTCTTGCCGGCACCCTGACCTGGCTGCTGCTCAAGAGCGGCAATACCCAGTCGACCGTCAAGCCGAAGAACGGTTTGTCGAACCTGTTCGAGGCCATCAAGGTGCCGGGCATCTGGCTGGTCAGCCTCAACGTGTTCATGGTCTACATCGTGTACTGCGGCCTGACCTACTTCATTCCCTACCTCAAGGAAATGTACGGACTGCCCGTGGCCCTGGTGGGCGCCTACGGCATCATCAACCAGTACTTCCTCAAGATCCTCGGCGGCCCTGCTGGTGGTTTCATTGCCGACAAGCAATTCAAGAGCTCCAGCCGCTATCTGAAATGGGCATTCCTGGCGCTGTTGCCGCTGATGGGCGCGATCATGCTCATCCCGAAAAGCCCGGGTTTCATCTACGCGGGCATGGCGGCCACCCTGTCCTTCGCGCTGATTGTCTTTTCCATGCGCGGCGTGTTCTGGGCGCCCATGGGTGAAGTCGGCATTCCCCAGCACATCACCGGTTCAGCCTTTGGCATCGGTTGCCTGATCGGCTATGCGCCGGGTATGTTTGCCTACGTCATCTATGGCTCAATCCTTGACCATTTCCCAGGTCAGCAAGGCTACAACTACGTGTTCTCGTTGATGAGTGTGTTGGCTATTGTCGGGTTCATGGTGTCCAGCCTGCTGTATCAAGCGGTCCGCAAGAATTGCGCAGTCACTGGCAAGGTCAGCGCCGCACAGGCCTGAACATGTGCTCACTTAAGAGATAGGCCAAGCACCTGTGGCGAGGAAGCTTGCTCCCGTTGGACTGTGCAGCAGTCCCATTGTTTGGTTCTTTTATTGGCTTGGAAGCCACTTCACCTTCGACTCGGACACAGTCTCTTGTAGGAGCTGGCTTGCCAGCGATGGTCGTTAACGATAACGCGCATGAACCGGATAAACGCGGCGCCCTTGAGTCCATCGCCAGCAAGCCGGCTCCTACAGGTGAAGGTCAACGCGGCCTTTTGTAGGAGCTGGCTTGCCAGCGATGGTCGTTAACGATAACGCGTACAACCCGGATAAACGCGGCGCACTGGAGGCCATCGCCAGCAAGCCGGCTCCTACAGTTTGGCGTTCACATCATTTCGACCAGGACGCGGTCCCTTGTAGGAGCTGGCTTGCCAGCGATGGTCGTTAACGATGACGCGTGTAAACCGGATAAACGCGGCGCACTGGAGACCATCGCCAGCAAGCCGGCTCCTACAGGTGAAGGTCAATCCATTTTCGACCAGGACGCGGACCCGTGTAGGAGCTGGCTTGCCAGCGATGGTCGTTAACGATAACGCGCATGAACCGGATAAACGCGGCGCCCTTGAGTCCATCGCCGGCAAGCCGGCTCCTACAGGTGAAGGTCAATCCATTTTCGACCCGGACGCGGTCCCGTGTAGGAGCTGGCTTGCCAGCGATAGTCGTTAACGATAACGCGCGTGAACCGGATAAACGCGGCGTACCTGAGACCATCGCCAGCAAGCCGGCTCCTACAGTTTGGCGTTCACATCATTTCGACCAGGACGCGGTCCCTTGTAGGAGCTGGCTTGCCAGCGATGGTCGTTAACGATGACGCGTGTAAACCGGATAAACGCGGCGCACTGGAGTCCATCGCCAGCAAGCCGGCTCCTACAGTTCGCCGGGATTCCGTGAAGAACCAATGTTCAGGGCCGCTTCGCGCCCCAGCGGGAGCAAGCTCCCTCGCCACAGTTGCAGTGTTCGTCCTTAATAGGCAGGTGTTCACGGGACGGTGCCGCCATCAAAATGCGAAATCGGCCTCGTCCATGGCCATCAGGCAATGGGCCCCGCCCCGCAGGCTTTCGCGGTGGCCACTGGCACGGGGCAGCACCCGGCGCCAGTAAAAGTCCGCCGCTTGCAGCTTGGCCCGATAGAACGCCGGTTCGTCGGTACCGGCATCCAGTACGGCTTGGGCACGCACAGCCGCCTGCATCCACAGCCCACCCACCAACACGTAGGCGCTGTACGCCAGGAAGTCCACCGACATCGCGCCGATTTCCTGCACATCACGCTGGCACGCCTCGACGACCTCGGCACCCAGTTCGCGCCATTCGACGAGACGCTGCTGCATGGCCTCGGCCATTTTCCTCAGTCCTGCTTGCGAACCGGCTGCATCGACATGCGCGGCGAGTTCATCGATCAAGGCGCCCAGCTCGGTTGCGCCATCGCCCAGCACTTTGCGCCGAAGCAGATCCAGCGCCTGGATACCGTTGGTACCCTCGTATAGCTGGGTGATGCGGCTGTCGCGCATCAACTGTTCCATGCCCCACTCGCGGATGTAGCCGTGGCCGCCATGCAGTTGAACGCCAAGGCTGGCGACTTCCTGGCCGACGTCGGTGAAAAACGCCTTGACGATCGGGATCAGCAACGCCGCCCGACGCCCTGCCTGCTGCCGCCCCTCGGGTTGCGGGTCACCGTGTTCCAGGTCCAGTTGCAGGGCGGTGTAGGTCGCGAGCAAACGGCAGCCTTCGCTCAAGGTTTTTTGCGTGAGCAGCATGCGGCGCACATCGGGGTGCACGATGATCGGATCGGCGTTTTTGTCCGGCGCTACCGGGCCGCTGATGGCCCGCGATTGCAGACGCTCGCGGGCATAAGCGAGGCCACCCTGGAACGCAGCCTCGGCGATACCCAGTCCCTGCAGGCCAACCTGGAAGCGGGCATCGTTCATCATGGTGAACATGCACGCCAACCCCTGATTGGCTTCGCCGATCAGCCAGCCTTGGGCGCCGTCGAAGTTCATCACGCAGGTGGAAGCGCCCTTGATACCCATCTTGTGTTCCAGTGCGCCACAGCTCAGCGAATTGCGTGGCCCCGGTGTTCCATCGGCAGCGGCGATGAACTTGGGCACCAGGAACAGGCTGATGCCCTTCACCCCGGCCGGTGCATCCGGCAAACGGGCAAGGACCAGGTGAACGATGTTGGCAGTCAGGTCCTGCTCGCCGCCGCTGATGAAAATCTTGCTGCCCGTGATCTCATAGCTACCATCGGCCTGGGGCTGGGCACGGGTGCGCAACAGGGCAAGGTCGGTACCCGCCTGGGGCTCGGTGAGGCACATGGTGCCAGACCATTCACCGCTGACCATTTTCCCCAGGTAAACCTGTTTCAGTGCCTCGCTGCCATGGCGATGCAGGGCCAGCACCGCGCCTTCGGTGAGGCCAGAGTAAATGCGAAAGGACAACGAGGCGGACATCAGCATTTCGTGGAAGCTGGCCGAAATCAGCTGCGGGAAACCCTGGCCGGCGAACTCCAGCGGCCCGGTCATGCTCGCCCAGCCGTTATCGACGTACTGCCGGTAGGCATCGGCAAATCCCTGGGGCGTGGTGACGTGGCCGTCGTTCAGCTCACAGCCCTGCTCGTCACTGTTGCGGTTCAGTGGCGCGACCACTTCGGCGGCGAATCGCGCGGCCTCTTCGAGGACCCCGTCGATGGTTTCCCGGTCCAGGCCGTTGTTCAACCGCTCGCAATGGCCGCTGGCATCGAACACTTCGTGCAGCACGAAACGCATGTCGCGCAGGGGAGCTTGATAATTCATGACCGGGCCTCTTGGGGTGTCAGCGTGGAAAAGATTGCCGCCACCCTAAGCAGGCGCCTACTATTTTTGAAATTTCATTTTCATATGCCTGGTATTTGTAATTTGAATTTAAAAACCTTCGACCTGAATTTGCTGCGAGTGCTCGATATGTTGCTGCGCGAGCAGAACGTGTCGCGGGCGGCCGAGCGCCTGGCACTTAGCCAGCCCACCGTCAGCAACGCCCTCGCCCGCCTGCGCGCACTGTTCGACGACCCGTTGCTGGTGCGCGTTGGCCGCCACATGCAACCCACCACCCGGGCGCTGGCGCTTGAAGGGCCGATTCGTGCAGCCTTGCATCAGATCGAACAGACCCTCAATGCCGGTGAAGCCTTCGACCCACGCATGAGCCAGCAACAGGTGCGCATCGCCCTCACCGACTTTGTCGAACAGCTGTGCATGCCGCCTTTGCTTGCGCGCCTGGGTGAACTGGCGCCGAACCTGCGGATCGACGTCGCCCACCTCGCCCCCAGCCTTCCCGCCGAGCTGCTGGACCGGGGTGAACTGGACATGGTGCTGGGGCGCTTCGAAGAAGTGCCGGCACGTTTCACCCGTCGGATCTGGCACAGCGAAACCCTGCGACTGGCGGTGCGCAAGCAGCATCCGCTGGCACACGACACACTCACGCTGGATGACTTCCTGGGCCTGCGCCATCTCTGGGTGAGTGGCGGCCAGTCGCGCGGCATGGTCGACCAATGGCTGGGCAAGCAAGGCCTGTCGCGAAAAATCGTCTACACCACGCCCAACTACCTGCAAGCGGCGCACCTGGTCGCCCATTCGGATTTGAGCGTTGTGCTGCCCACCCAGTTGGCCAATCAATTCGCGCAGTTGCTACCGCTGCAAGTGTTCGAGTTGCCGTTCGACGTCGGCTCGTTCCAGCTCGAACTGGTGTACCTGGCGCAACGCCAACATGACCCGGCGCTGGCGTGGCTGATCGAGCAGATCCTTGCGGTGCGGCCGGTTTGAACTGAAACCGGGTCGGGATGATCATTCGCGGTGAGCAGTCGACCAGTGCCGCTGTCGAATCGCTATACAGTGAACTACTGTCAGTCATGGGCGTGGCGCCAAACTGCGGATTGGCGTTGAGCTGCAGGGTTTGCAAGCGACCTGTCTCGATGATCAGGGAACCAGACCAATGGCAAAAGATGTAAAAGTCGAATCACAGAACCAGACTTTTATCGCGCAGGAGATTGAGGCCCTGGTCGAACCTGCGGATATTTCCGATGGAATTCGCAATGGAGTCTGGCGCACCCGGATGAGGCTCAGGGCGCGCAATCTGAGTCACTCGACCCAGTTTGTCATTGCCGCTGCGGTGATCCTCGGGCTGACCATGTTCTTCGTCGGCAATCTGGTGAGCGCCCGCATAGAAAGTGCCGCGGTACATAGCGCCGCAGAAGCAGGCGCCCAGTACATGGATACGTTCCTGGAGCCTTTTGTGCAGGAGTTGAGCCGGGACAACGAGCTCTCGGCCGCCAGTGTCCAGTCCCTGGACCGCCTCACGGAAAGTCGTTCGCTGAAACAGCACATTGTCTCGATCAAGATCTGGCGAGCAGATGGCACGGTGGTCTACAGCACCAACAAAGACGTCACCAACCTTCAATTTCCATTGGATGAGATCACCGAGGCGCTCAAGGGCAAAGTGGTCACCGATCTTCAAGAGCTGACCCAGGACGAGAACGAGTTCGAGCGCAAGCTCAACGTGCCACTCTATGAGATCTACGCGCCCCTGCGGGATTCACGCTCCGGGAAAATCATCGCGGTGGGCGAATTTTACGAAAAGGCCGATAGCCTCAGGCGCGAGATCAATCGGGTCCGGGAGGAGGTATGGGGAGTCGTCGGCGCCGCGACGCTGGCCATGCTGACGCTGCTTTTCTTCATCGTGCGACGCGGTGACAAGATTATCCAGCAACAGCAGGTGGCACTGCGCTTGCGGCTGATAGAGCAAACCCGCCTGCACATCAGCAATGCCGAACTGCAGCGCAAGATGGCGACGGCTACCGAGGAGTTTTCCCATATCAACGAACTCACCTTGAGGCGCATTGGCGCAGACCTGCACGATGGGCCGGCGCAGCTGTTGACCTTGATTCTGATCCGGCTCGACGACCTGGCCGAGGACTTCTCCACGGTCGATCAGGAGGCGCTGGAAACCGTTCGCGGCGCCGCCACCGACGCATTGCGTGAGGTCCGCGATCTATCACGAGGCCTGGCACTTCCGGAAATCAACGCGTTGAGCCTGGTGGAGGAGTTGCAACTGGTGGCGCAACGGCATGAGCAACGCACTGGCACCAAGGTCAAATTGACCCTGGGGCCGCTGCCGAAAGCCGCGCCACTGCCGCTAAAACTCTGTCTGTACCGTTTTGTGCAAGAAGCCCTCAACAACGCCTACCGTCATGCCAACGGCGAGGGCCAGGTCATCCAGGCGAAATACATCGACGGCGTATTGAACATCAGCGTCAGGGACAGTGGCCCAGGCATGGCGGCAGACGCCATGCTGCTCGAGAAATCCGGCAGAACCCGGTTGGGGCTCGCCGGTTTGCGTTATCGCGTTGAATCGCTGGGCGGGTTGTTCAACATCGACTCCTGCGCCTCTGGCACGTCGGTAAGGGCACAGTTCAAACTCTAGTCAGGTGCCGTTTCGGCATCCATTGGTGTTTTTGCCACGTCGATGTGAAGTCGCCCGAACGCTTCGCGCTCCCTGTAATGCCGTAGCGCCGTGACCGCCTCGACACGATTTCGGGCGTTGAGCTTCTGCATCACACAGCCCATGTGGTGCTTGACGGTTTTTTCACTGATCAACAGCTTTGACGCCACTTCCCTATTGGTCAGCCCTTTTGAAACCTCACGAATGACCTCCTCCTCGCGGTGGGTCAGATCACACTTGTGAGTTTCCGCTTCGTGCTTCTTGATATTACTCAGCAGTTTGTTGGCAAAGTCGGGGGTGATATACGTCTCACCCTTGGCTACCGACCTGATCGCCTGGACCAGGTCCGGTCCGCTGACACCTTTGAGCACATACCCGCGCGCGCCGGCCTCCATGGCCAGGAAGGCGTCATCTTCGGATTCCGAAACCGTCAGCATCAGCACCTTCACTTCCGACAGTTGCGTGGAAATGAAGCGCACTGCGGCGAAAACGTCCCCCGGCATATTGACGTCCATCAACATCACATCCGGTCGCACCCTCGTGGCAATGTCCTTGGCATCCTGCGCATTGGCGCCCTGCTCCACGACCTGGAGATCCGCCCGTTTTCTCAGTGTATTGGCAACGCCCTCACGCAACATCGGATGATCGTCGACAATGCCGATGCGAATGAATGGATTCATGACGCGCTCCCCAAAAGATAAGCACTCGAACATTCATTGATTAATAGCAGGGAATCGGTGATGCCGCCGGTCAGCAGTCGTGTGTCCCGGGTTCATGGCGTCCGGATATCAGACTTAAGTCTGAGCGGATTCGAGCGTCAACAAGCCATCATCTTCACAACTATTTTAATTTGTCACCACAACCTTTTGTTTTAAAACACAGCTGAAATCGTCAATAAACAGACACTCCTATAAAACCTGGATCTTTATTTCATCCGACCAACAGTCGCCCTCCTGCGCATGGGTACAGAGGAAGCCCCGTGCCAATCACACTGCCCTGCTGTATTTACAGGGATCGTCCACTCAACCACTGATCGAGCCTGGGCCACATCCGTTTGACCGCTGCCGGCCCCGCCACCAGGCTGACATGGCCGCCCGGCAACATCAGTTCTTCCTTGTCGAGCGAACTCACTCGGGCCACCAATGGTTGCGCACAGTCCGGCGGCACCAGGGAGTCGTATTGCGCGATGATGTGCAGCAACGAGACCTGGATGTTTTTCAAATCGACTTCCCGGCCACCGATGCGCAAGCCGCCTTCGTACAGCGAATTGTTTTGCCCCAGTTCCAGGTGAAGCTGGCGGAAGTATTCGCCGGGAAGCGGCAAGGTTTCGTCATTGAAACGCGCCATCATGCGGTAACCCCTGACG
Organism: Pseudomonas sp. A-R-19; assembly: GCF_019956575.1. NCBI lineage: Bacteria > Pseudomonadati > Pseudomonadota > Gammaproteobacteria > Pseudomonadales > Pseudomonadaceae > Pseudomonas > Pseudomonas sp. A-R-19. Next base: position 46,178 of record NZ_JAHBDR010000030.1, on the reverse strand, counting down.
TAATCGTCGTTCCACATGTTGTCCCAAAGCCGGGCCTGACCGGCAATTCGGCCTGCGGGGCGATGCAGCTCAATCGCCTTGATGATCGTCTCTGCCGCGACGAGGCCAGTCGCATCGATCAAGCGCTCGGCCTTGAAGTGGCGCTGTTTGGCCAGGGGCATCTTCGTCCAGTCGATGGGCGTTGTGAAACACACCAGGTTTTTCAGCGGGCCATCGGGATGCAGTGCAGCGTAGAGGGTCGAAAGGACACCGCCCATGCAGTAGCCGATCAGCGTCACGTCTTCCACACCGGTGTCTTGCTGGACTCGGCGAATGCAATCGGGAATGAAGTCGAGCACGTAGTGCTCCAGCTTCAGGTGGGACTCATCCCGGCTCGGCGCATTCCAGTCCATGACATAAACGTCGTAACCCCGGGCGAGCAGAAACTCGATCAGGCTCTGCCCCTTTGTCAGATCGAAAATGGCAGCCTTGCTGGTCGTCGCCATGACGAACAACAGCGGCACGCGGTAAATCTCGTCCGATGTTGCGTGATAGTGGTACAGACACAAGGTGCCACGACGGTGCACCAGCGTCTTGGGCGTCAAGCCCACCGCTGGCGGCGGCGTGCTGAGGTACTCGAGGCCCTTGAGACCGCGCTTGACCATCATGCCGACCTCCGAGCGAAGTCTATCGGCCAGCGACAGGTCGGCGATCTTGTTGTCATGTGGCCGGGGCATTGTCACTTCCCTCCTTGCTCTTGCGTTTGGATACCCGTTTCAGGGGCGTCTGGCGCTCTACCGCCAGTGGCCGCCGCGTGCGTGGCGGGCGTGACGCAAACGGCGTACTGCCGGGTACTGGCAGCAACTGGTCGAGCTTGTCTTCCACACGCCGCAAGGAGGCGGCAAGCGCGTCGACTTCGGCACGGCTGGGCAGGCCCAAACGCTTGTGCAGCCGCTCCAGCGACGTCTGCGACAGATGCTGCAAGCCGAGCGTGACCCTGGAGTACTGGTCGATCACCAGGCCAACTTCCTTCGAGTCGATATTACGGGCGGCCAAGGCATTGACGCTGTTTTCGAACCGGGTGATGGCCTCGCGGTACAACTTGAACGGATCAGGTAATGCCATGACGTACTCCTCGATCAAGGGTTCACAGTGCAGTTTTTTTCTGTTGGCCAGGTTTGGCGTGCGGCCAGCCGGTCGAGGCCGGTAATGGCTTTGCGCCGGATCATGACCGTGGGTATCAGCCAGGGTCTGATCAATAGCCGGCAGGCACTGGCCGCCTTTGGCGACAGTAGGCGCAGTAACGCGATACCCCAGCGTTCGGTGACAATCCAGGAGGTCAACGTGGCGGTTGCCAGTTCGTCGGCAGTGACGCGCAGGCGCGAATGCTTGCGTGGCATTCTGTCGGCGATCTCGATCGTTCTGTCCGCTGCCGGTTGCCGTGCGAATACCGTCGCCAGCGCATTGCCGATGCGTTGCAGCGCGTCACGGCTGGCACCGTTGACCGAATCAAAATTGAGGAACCCGTGGAACTGCCCCCGGTAGTGCAACAGTTCCACCGGCACGTCGGCTGCGCGCAAGCGAGCGGCATAGTCCAGACCGTCGTCGCGGATCGGATCGAAACCGACACTGACCACAACCGCCGGCGCCAGGCCGCGCATATCGGGGCTACGGCGAGGCGAATACCAGGGGTCGACCAGGTCGAGAGTCTCAAGCGACGGGGCCAGGGTCTGTTCGATCCATTGCACCGCATGATCGGTCAACAGCGCACGCCCATGGGCGTTCTCTGCGTAGGAGGGAAATTTCTCCAGCAGGTCGGTGGCCGGGTATACCAGCACTTGCAGGTTCGGTACCGGGCCGCCGCGGCGCAGGCTTTCCTGGGCGACCGCAGCACAGAGATTGCCACCTGCCGAATCGCCGCCAATCGCCAGGCGAGTCGTATCGATCCCCCACTGCGCTCCATTTCTTGCCATCCATTGGAACGCTGCGAGGGCATCGGCGCGGCCGGCAGACAGATCGTGCTCCGGTGCCAGGCGATAGCGCACGGCGATCACGATGCAGTCAGCCGCCAGGGCAATGCTGCGGCAGATGCCATCGGCAGTGTCCAGATCGCCGATGATGAACCCGCCGCCGAAAAACCACATGAACGCAGGCCGCGGTTGGGTGCCATTGTCAGGCTTGAATATGCGCACGGTGATTGCGCCGCCCGGACCGTCGATCAGTTGTTCGGTCACCGAGCCCACCGGCGGATTACGCGCAAGGGCAAGCGCCGTCAATCGCCAACCCAGGCGCAGCTTGGGCAGCGAGTAGTCTTCTGCGCGACGCAGGCTCATGGAGAGGTTGGCCAGGCGCAGGAACGCGCGCGCCTCGCGGTCGGGTTGATGTGCGCGCAATACGCGAGGCATCCCGATGGCCGGTCGCTCAGGGTGCACCTGTAGTTCTTTGTTGTTTTTCATTGCCACTCCGTCCGCAGGGAATCCGTATACCGCGCATCAGCAATAGCTTACGCAGCACCACGGTTGCAGTGGCTACCCTTGTTGGGGGGGAAACCCCGGGCTACTCCGGAAAAGCAGGCAGCCGCAGAGGCACACGCTTGATTGCCGAAGGGAATGGCGCAGCGAATCGCTTCGATGCATCAGGCGAGCAGAAAGCAGTCACGAAAACCTGAATCAGCAGCCTCTGCGGTGAGTGACCGGCCCACCCTGGACGTCGACACGGCTTGGCTAAAAATGCCGCGTATCCGACCCGACGACTGACACAGTGGTCGCCAGGGGTACGCTCTGCGTGACGTTGGCCATCCGGGTGATTTCCACCTGCACCTTATCCTTGCCGAGCAGGTAGTCGGCCAGCTTCTGGGAAAACGGCCAGTAGTTCAGGTCGGCGGTCAGGGTCAGCGGCCCGACGGCGTCGGCCGGCACCAGGAAGGAGAACTCCCCGACATCGTAGCCCTTGGGCAGGATGCGGTTGTCCGAGAGAATCTGCGTGGCATTCCACACCTCGACGTCCAGCGGATTGCCGTCCTTGTCGCCGATGTGCACTTTGAAATTTCGCGTGTTGTCCTCGGTCTTGCCGTCCTTGATCGAACCCAGTCGATAGAGCTCGCGACCATTGGCATCCTGCACCCGGAAATCGATCCACATCTCCCGGCCCTCCGGAAAGCCGGTCGGCAGCTTGTGCCCGGCACCGACGTTGGTCACCTTGACCGCTATCGAGGTGTATTGCCCGGGGATGATGACGGCCGGCAATTGCTGGAAGGTTATTTCCCCCGCTCGCCCGAGCATGTCGCGGGCGCGTTGCGAGCCCTCTTCCTGACCGAGATGCTTGAGCATCATCGCGTTGGCTCCGCTGAACCAATGCGAGGCGACTTCCTCGCGGTCCGGCCCCATGATTGCGGCCTTGCCCTTGAAGCCCGGCATGTGGCAACTCTGGCAGGTGACATCGTTAAGGCTGTAGGTGCTTTCCTGCCATTCGTCATAGGTGCGCTCGACCGCCACGCTGCTGAACGGGTGCGTGACGTTGTGGCAGGTGCCGCAAAAATCCGAGCGAGTGTGCAGGGCGGAATACACGGTGTCGTGATAAGGCGAAACGGCATCTTTGCGCGGGCCGAACTTGGTCGGTTTACCGTGGGCGCGAGGGCTCATGACATAAGCGCCGTTATCGAGGCCGGTGCGGGCGCTGATGTTGTGGCAGGTCTCGCAATCGACCCCGGGCATCGGATGATTCTTCGCGCTGTCTTCAATCGAGGAGCGGTTGATGTCCGAAGTGATCTGTCCGGTCGTGAGACCGATCGGGGTATGGCAGCCGGTGCAGAAAGTATCGACCTTGCCCTCGGTGGCCGAACTCGCACGCTTGAGCAAGGCTCGATAGATGGGTTCATCCCAGGCCTGGGACATCATTGACGAGCGCCACTGCTTGTAGATCTCCGTATGGCAAGCGCCACATACCTGGGCATTGTCGAAGTCCTTCACATTCAGGACCAGGTTGCCGGTGGTATTGGCCCGGTGCGGAAAGAACGGCATCCCGCCATTCACGTGCATGAGCCTGGAGCGTGCCGGCTCCAGCCACTTCTCATTGCTTTGATTGTCATTGCCGGAAGGCTCGTCAGCCACCACCAGCGTTACCGTCAGCAGGCAAACCACAAAGCAGAAAAGACGGCGAACGAAAGGTCTGATCAGCAGGAGAAAGGGTATGAACAACGTCGCCAGGGAGATATTCAAGTCGACAATGGCCAGCTTGAGGCCTTCCGGGACATTGAAAAAGGCCATGTAAAAACTGGTGCACATCGTCCATGGAATGATCAAGGCCGATAACAGGTGCAGCGCTGACTTGGATGGGTTCATTGGCATTTCCCCTGGACGGTTGCAGAGGATGACTGCAGCACTTCTATTGAGTAGCCAGGGGTATTTCGTGATGCAAACCGATGGTCACGTGCAATCACTCAATGTAGGTACTAACAGATCCACAGTTTCCCGACTCTGCACCTTCGTGCTCGGGTTAGGCTCACTGAGCAATTACCCTGCCATCGATGTAACAACATATGTCACCTGGCCTGGACGCCCTCGCAAACATTGCCCGAGATTTGCAATTCCTGAGCTGATGCATGCGCGAATTCAGCTGGGGAATCGCGCCCATTAGTGGGGGAGTTCACTCCAGAATCGGGGGCGTGGCCTCAGACCAAAGGTCAAGTCCTGCCGGACAACCGCCCCGCGACAGCAGCGGTGGCAGAGCAGTCACCAATCCCGGGGTCAGAATCCAGCCGCCACCCCGTGCCCGCATCCGGAGTATTGCGGCCTGGCTCAGGGTCAATGGCACTCGCAAGGATTGAACCAGCGGTTAGCCTGGCGTGCTCGGCACCGCAAGCCCGACTTTCACCCGGTCCAGCGCCACAATGGTCTTGAACCAGGTCACGTTGGCATTTTCGGCGAACAAGCGCCGCGCCAAGGCCTGGTATTCCTGCATGCTGGCAACGGTCAGCACCAGGACGAAATCCACTTCGCCGGTAACGTAGTAGCACTGCTGAACTTCAGGCACCGCGAAGTGTGCCTTCATCGCTTCCAGTTCCGCGAGACTGGTGCGCTCGGTCATCACTTCGACAATGATCGTGATCGGGCGCCCTACGGCGGTGGGGTCGACGATCGCGATGTTGCCCGTGATGACGCCCTTCTCTTCCATCCGTTTGATGCGACGCTGGACCGCGGCCGTGGAGAGATTGACCTGTTCGGCTATCAGGCGTAGCGCCATGGTGTTGTCGCGCTGGACCAGTTCCAGGATTGCGCGATCGAATTTATCCAGTGATTCAGATGCAGCGTCGTGTTTTGCCATGATCGCCCCGCGAGAAATTTTCTCGAAAACTAGCAGAAAACCGCGACCCTTTATCCAGACGTGAGAAATATTATCTTGCCCAGAGCCTGCATTCGCAGCCTGGAAGGGAACTCACACAGGATATTTTTCCCATGGTCGCACTGTTCCATCTCTCCCCTGTCCTGTTGGTGACGGCCATGCTCGTCGTACTGCGCCGGCCGCCCGTTCACGCCGCCATCGCCGGTTCGCTGCTGGTCGTGGTGCTTTGGCTCGCCGGCGCTGCCGACGCCTGGCACTTGGGCAGCATGGTGGCTGCCGCAAAAGATACCGCCGTACTGTTCGCCAGTACCGCGTTCGTGATCGTGCCGGGCCTGGCTTTCGTGATTTACATCGAGCGCCTGGGCATCAACCTGGCGGTCAGCCAATGGGTGCGTTCACTGGGATTGCGACGTGGCGATCAGGTGGCATTCATCGTCCTCGGGTTGGCACCGTTGCTGGAAGCCATGACCGGCTTCGGTGTGTCGTTGATCGCCACAGTACCGCTGCTGCTCAGCCTGTTCGAGCGCAAGGTGGCACTGCGCATGGCGCTGGCCGGCATGGCGATCATGCCGTGGGGAACGCTGGGGTTGGCATCGGTCATCGGCGCCTCGCTGGCTCACCTGGACGTCACCGCGCTGGCTTCGACCTCGGCACTGACCAGCGCACCGGTGTTCCTGGCCCTCAGTGCGATGTCGCTATTTCTGGCCGGCGTCCGTGAGCCACGGCAATGGACGGCGCTGGGCGCTTTCTGGCTGTTGTTTGTGGGGGTGCTCTACGGTGCCAGTCGCTGGCTGGGGCCGGAAGTTGCCGGTGTTGCCGCGGGCCTGGTGACGGCAGCCGCTGTACTCTGCGCCGGGCTGTGGCGCCTGCACCGCAGCGACGGTGAACGCAGTGCGGTGCAGTGGCCACGTCAGGCATGGCCGTATCTGGCGCTGATTGTCTGCATTGTCGCGTTGAAGACGCTGTGGACGCTCACCGCCTGGCAGGATCTCTGGGTCGTACAAGGCGCCCAGGTCTCCTGGAAACCACTGGCCTCCCCCGGGCTGGCCCTGCTTCTGCTGTTGGTCTGGCTGGGGGTGCACACGCGCGACAGTCAACGCCGGGCCGCGTCAGATGTCAGCGTGCCTGCCGCGTTGGCAGCGCGCGCGAAGCGGCCGCTGTTGACCATTTTCTTCTTTCTCGCGATGTCGCAGATGATGGTGAAGGCCGGCTTCCTGGCGGGTTTGATGCAGCTGCTCGCGGGTCTTTCGCCCGCCGCCGCGACATCGCTGGTGGCGCTGCTCGGCGCGCTGTCAGGCTACATGACCGGGTCGAACGTGGGCGGCAACGCGATTTTCATGCCGGCTATCGCCATGTTGCCCGAACCCTCTCGCCTGTTGCTGGCAGCGGTACAGAACAGCGCGGCAGGCCACGCTGCACTGGGATCGCTGTCGATTGTCATGCTGATCCTGGGACTGGCTAAAACCCAGGCTACGGAAGAAAGCGAGCTGGTGAGGTTTGGCTTCGCGCTGGCCTGTCTCAACACCGCGTTGGTTGCATTGGGCGCAGCGTTGCTGAGCGGATGGCTTGGATAGCGCTTACTCGCGGTCTTTCGTCGTGCGGATGAGATTACCGCGTAACTTCACAATGGCCTTCTGCATTTGCACGAAGTCGTCGGGATCAAGACCGGTCTGCGGGAAACCGTCTTCACGGAGGCCTTCTCGCAGTTTTCGCCCCTCGTTGGTCAGATTGATCCGCACCTGGCGTTCGTCTTCCGGATCGCGCTGGCGCAGCAAATAACCCATCGCCTCGAGCTTCTTCAGGATTGGCGTGAGGGTATTGGATTCCAGAAACAGCTTTTCGTCGAGGCTGCCCACGGTCTGGTTGTCTTCCTCCCACAGCGCCACCAGGGTGATGTATTGCGTATAGGTCAGGCCGAGCCGTTCGAGCATCGGCTTGTAGGCCTTGCCGAAGGCCAGGTTGCTGGTGAGTCTTGCGATTCGCGAGCCTTCGTCACCGTACCAGGGGCTGAACGGACAACAATCGGCCGCAGACACAAAAACCCCCTCGCATGGAGGGGGTCTGATGTTTCAAAGGTGCAAACGGCTTGAACCGTCTTTACCTGGACTAACGTCCGCTCATCGTGCAGGAATTCCCGCGAACAACCAGGTTTCCTCGGCAGGCTCTGCCGCGCTGCGGCTGCGGGCCCACTGGGTCAGCGCCAACATCATTGCAAAGCCGAGTACGATCAATACCGGATAGGCCATCAGCAACTCGGTCAACGAGTACTTCCAGGCCAGTGGTCGACCGACACCGAGCATGGCGGCATACAACCAGGACACGCCGGACAGTGCGCCAGAGAACAGGGCAAACATACGTACATTGACGTGGAGATCAAGCAACGAGCCGGCCTTCAGCATTGCCGGCAATACATAACGGTGCAACAGCATGCCGTTGAATGTCAGCAACAAGACAATAATGACTTTGGCTTGAAGTTTAGGGTTGGCAAAATAGGTCATGCCTTTATCAAGGTAATCAATGCCTATAATCGCAGCACCGGAGATCCACAAGAACAGCAACGCATTGGAAACAGACTTCTGCAGGCTGGCCATATGATCATTATCGTGCCCGGACGACACACGGCCCTTCAATAGATCCTTGACCATTGCAACATCGCTGGCAAACACCAGACCAATAGCTACGCAACAAGCCAACAGGTGTACGTATACAACTCCTAAACGCATAAACTCCATGGATTCTTTCTGGCCAAGCAGGCCGATCATTGTATTAATATCCACGATTACATCTCCACTTATTGCGGCAGTGTGAATTGACCATGCCCCAGGCACGCGAAATAATTAATCACGCCTGCACAATCAAACTCACATTGATTAAAGCAACTAAAATAGTTGGGTATTACCAGTACAAGAGAGAGCGACTCGCCCAGCGAGTCAGTGATGACGGCATACTATCACTCCAGGTCTCAGGTAAAAAAAATCCCCATGTGCATTCCATTCAATGCAGATGAGGTATTCGTCCATTTTTTTTCTTAGTTACTAGGGAGTGCAGTGCGAAGCTCCAGGGATCCGCCTGCTGGAAGATCAGAGCCCAGCATATCCCGATCGTTCATTTTTCGAACAAAAACCTCGACGGACGGTACTGAATCCAACCCCCCGAAAGCCCGGTTTCATTGGCTGAAAAGACTGTCGCCAAGCGGCTGAAACGTTTCATTCTTCATGCCGAAAAAAAAGCGGATTTTTCGCGGAACTCCATCCATCCGAGCCTGCAAACAGCGAACTTTGCCCCACTCGCCGTCACGCCCATTCAATGCTGGCAATACAGCATCCCGGAACGGAACTGCTACGCTTGAACAACGGCTTCGACTCTTTCCGAAACACCCGTGCAGGCGTGCCCTGAAGGCTGATGGAACAGTCGCATTACCAGATCCTGTGCCCGAGGGAGTCAGCCTTCGTTGAGCAAAGGAGTGGACATGCCCCCCCGCAAAAGCAAGTCTGTCGACGACGACACCAGTGACGAGTCGGTTTTTCTCTCGCGCAAGGAGCGCCTGTTCGCCGGTGAGCAACTACGCGAACGCCTGCCCCATGCGGCTCACTGCGAATGGAAACCGCCAGGCAAACACCGCGACCCTATCGAACTGCTCGAAGAATCCAACCGTTATCGACTGCCCAACCTGGTGCCGCTGCGCTACGGGCGCATGCTGCGCAGCCCGTTCACTTTTCTGCGCGGTTCCGCGGGGTTGATGGCGCATGACCTGGCCACTACGCCGACCACTGGCATCGAGGTGCAGGCCTGCGGCGATTGCCACCTGATGAACTTCGGGTTGTTCGCGACACCCGAGCGCAATCTGATTTTCGACATCAACGATTTCGACGAAACACTCCCTGCCCCCTGGGAGTGGGACGTCAAACGCCTGGCAATCAGTTTTGTCGTGGCCGCACGCGATAACCGGCTCAGCGACAAAGAGGCGCGGGGCATTGCCGTCAAATGCGTTGGTGCTTACCGCGAGGGCTTGCGCAAATTTTCGAAAATGGTCCCGCTGGATGTTTGGTATGACCGCCTGGATGCCCAAGCGATCATCGACATGGCGCCCAATGCGCAAATCAGGAAGATACGCGAACAACTGGTGGCAAAAGCGAGGATGCGTCTGGGGGATTACCTCTACCCCAAGATCAGCAGCGAAGTCGGCGGGAGACGGCGCCTGATCGATCAACCACCCGTGCTTTTTCATGTGTATGAAAAAGGCTTCAAGCAGCGAGTTCGTGTCGCATTGCAGGATTATCGTTTGTCGCTGTCCCATGAACGACGCGTGCTCTTCGATCGGTACCGCCTCGAAGACGTTGCGGTCAAAGCGGTCGGCATCGGGAGCGTGGGCACCTACTGTTTTGTCGGCCTGTTTTTTTCTGCGGAAAACCACCCCTTGCTCCTGCAATTCAAGGAAGCTTGCCCCTCGGTATTGGCACCTTATGCAGGCAACAGCGAATACGAGAACCAGGGGCAGCGTGTGGTCACCGGGCAGCGGCTGATGCAGTCTTCCAGCGACATTTTCCTGGGCTGGACACGCGGACAGAATGGCCGGCACTTCTTCGTACGCCAATTGCGCGACATGAAAATGTCAGCCCCCATCGAAGGCATTTCCGCCGCTCGGATGAAGATATACGCCGAGTGGTGCGGGCATACCCTGGCCCGTGCCCATGCCAAATCCGGGGATGCCGCGCTCATCAGTGGCTACCTGGGCAAACTGGACTCCTTCGACCAGGCCATCGGCAAATTTTCCATCGCCTATGCCAATCAAAATGCGAAAGACCATGCCGCACTGCTGGCGGCAGAAAAGTCAGGGCGGATCAACGCACTCAGGGAAGAAGAGTGATGCGGCCGATCCATCACTTTGATGTGTCACGCTGGACTCTGCCACACCCATCCTGAATCGAGGGTCTTGAGGAGCAGTGCCCTACTCTTCCTCAAGCCAGCAACTGGTTGATCCACTGCACCTCACGCGCGAGGTCCTGCACCTTTTCCTCGGGCACGGCGCGTTGCGCCCCGGCAAACTGGCTCAGAGTCTTCTGCTTATGGCGCAGCTTGCGCTGCCACTTGAGCAGGAACGCCGGACTGCGGGCCTGCATCTGCAACGGGCCGAAGTACAGCTCCTGGGCGGTGTAGATCACCGGCCCGGCGCGCTCGGCGACGATGATCTCGTAGTCGAAACGATTTTCCCGCAGCACTTCCTCGCAGAGGATGCGATAGCCATTTTCCATCAGCCATTGGCGCAGTGGCTGCTCGCCGCCGTTGGGCTGCAGGATCAGGCGTTCCTGGCCGCTCAGGCAGGCCTTGCCGCTGTCGAGGATGTCGCGGATGGTTTCGCCGCCCATGCCGCAGATGCTGACTGCCGTGATCCCGTCTCCCGGCTCGATGGCCGCCAGGCCATTGGCCAGGCGCACGGTGATCTGCGGCGCCAGGCCGTTCTCGCGCACGGTGCGGTTGGCCGCGTGGAACGGCGTCAACGCCACCTCGCCGGCCACCGCCGCCGCGATGGCGCCACGGCGCAGCAACGCCACCGGCAGGTAGCCGTGATCCGAGCCGATATCGGCCAGGCGCGCGCCGGCGGGCACATGTGCCGCCACGCGTTCCAGGCGCATGGACAATGTCTGTTCGTTCAACTGCGGCCCCTTTTCACCACGAGCGTCCGGCGCCTTTGGCCGGATCGGGGCGCGATTGTGTCGGGCAACGCCGTGCATTTCAAATTTATGCGACCACGGCCCTAGCCCCCTTCACGAAATCACTCGCGCATACACCGATCTGTCGACGTTGCCGCCGGACAGGATCACACCCACCCTTCTTCCCGACATGGCTTCACGCTCCGCAATGAGCGCCGCCAGCGCCGCCGCACCGGCCCCTTCAGCCAGGTTGTGGGTGTCGGTGTAATACACGCGCATGGCTTCGGCAATCTGCGCATCACTGACCGCGACAATCCGCGCCGCACCTTGCGCGTAGACGGCAAAGGCTTCAGGCACCGGCTTGCGTACGGCCAGACCGTCGGCAAAGGTGGTTGCCGAGGCGGTTTCGCACAGGGTACCGGTGTCAAACGATAACTGTGCGGCCGCCGCTTCTGTGGAAACCACGCCCACCACCCGGGTTTTCAGGCCCAGCGCATCGCGGGCGGCGATCACCCCGCAAATCCCCGATCCACAGCCAATCGGTACATACACGGTGTCCAGGTCTGGTGCTGCGTTGAACAGCTCCAACGCATAGGTGGCGACGCCCTTGACCAGCTCGGTGTGAAACGGCGGCACCAGGAACAAATCATGTACCTGCGCAAGGCGTGCAGCCTCTTCACGGGCATCATCGAAATCGCGGCCATACTCGACCACTTCAGCGCCAAAGCCGCGCATGGCGTTGTTCTTTTCCAGCGAGTTGCCTTGCGGCACTACGATCAAGGCCCGCAACCCCTGTGCGCCCGCCGCCAGCGCCAGGCTCTGGCCATGGTTGCCGCGGGTAGCGCTGACGATGCCCTTCGCCCCCGGGTGCTCGCGTTTGAGCCAGTGCATGAAGGTGATACCGCCGCGCACTTTGAAAGCACCGGTAGGCGTGTGATTTTCATGCTTGACCCACACCGTGCAACCCAATCGCTGAGCCAGCAAGGGCCAAGGATACTGGGCGGTGGCCGGCATGACCTGGTAAACATGGCGTGCAGCCTGTTCGATATCGTCGCGAGTCAGTCTGTGCATGAGTCAGCTTCCTGGGATTTTGCCCAGTCTGCACACGGGTGCAGTACGCAGGCTTTCAAAAAACCGACCTGACTTTTGCCTCCCCTCTTCACTACTATGGCGTTCATGAGCCATCGAAACCGCCTGCCATCACTTCTGTCCGAACCGGTCCGCCGCATCGAGGCCGGCCCCTGGGCGATCGAATTGCTCCCCGGCTGCGCCTACTCGACGCGATATGTAGCGACCCAGGCGGGAATTGGCTTTGCCTTCGACAGCCAGCGAGGCCGGCACGCGATCGGCAGCGACCGGGTGCAACCCTTCGATGCCATGCCCAACGGCCTGGCGTTCGTCCCGGTCGGGTGTGACGTGTTGTCCGAATCACCCAGGGGCGGTGAATACCTGCGGGTGATGCGCACTGACGGTACCGCATTGTTGGGGGATCGCGCTTTCAACAATCGCATCGATCAGCCAGCCACAGCCCTCGCATGGCGAATACGCGCCGCGCTGTTGCAGGCCTCGGTGGAGGACGATTGGGAGGCCTGGGCACTGGCATTGTCCGAACGGGTGACGGGGAGCGAAGCCGAGTCTACGGCACCCCATGGCTCGATAACCGGCAACCGCATGCGCTTGCTCGATGAGTTCATTGATGCCGGCCTCGATGGCCCGTTGAGTGTATCGGCGATGGCGGGCCTGCTTGGATTGTCCGAAGGCTATTTCATGCGGGCCTTCAAAAACGCCACCGGCAAAAGCCCCCATGCTTACCTGATCGACCGACGACTCGCCAGGGCCCGGGCCCTGATGCACGACTCGACGGCCACGCTGACGCAGATCGCCTACGCCTGCGGGTTCAACTCCCAGGCGCACATGACGACCACCTTCAAGCAACGCCTTGGCGTGAGTCCGGCGCAGTTGCGTCAATATTCAAGGTCCGGTTAGCGCCGGGCTCCCTGTGATCCGATCCTATGCGTTGAGGATTCGCTCAATGCGCTCACGCGCCGCCCCAGTGAGTCGTCTGACGCCTAATAACCTGGCGACCTCCAAGGCTGGGTCCCCCGCATCGATAATGCTCGCGGCGGTACGCAATTCCTCCGCCGCAATCTCCTCGATTGATCGCGAGTCATTGGCCGATGCCGGAACACGATATGTCGACCATTGCATCACATCACCTTCGGCGTGCCAGACGAATACCTCCTCAAATCCCGCCTGCTGAACGTGATGGTGCTGTTCGGCCAATTCCAGCACCCTGTCTCGAATAAGGCGCCCTGATCGCTGGAAGCCGTGCGCGCGAGCGATACGCTGGACCAAAAGTGCGTCGAGAATTGGGGCTTCCTGGCGCAGCACCTCTTCAATGATCTGACGGAGCACCGGGTTGTAATCAGGCAAATGAAATTGCTCGGGCTGGATCAGGTGCGCAAGAGAGGAAAGATCGGCGACGCGATATTCACCTCTCTGCCCCAGATTAATAGGCTGATCACTGTGAGCGCGAGCTATGCGAACGTCTGCAATCTCCACCGGCAATTTACTCACGGAGCTAACGGGCACTGCTGGCAACTCATCACTGATGCTGGAGTCGGTTGAGAAATCGATAACGATAGGAGCGACCGGTGGTTCCTCGGATACTTGACTACCGACTGCCTCGACTCGGGATTGCGCCAGAAGGTCGTTCAGAGCCAAGTGCAGCTTCTGCAACGCGCCTTCCTTGTTTACCCACCATTCCGTGGACCACAGTCGCACCAGGTTCCATCCCAAGCCGCTGAGAATCGCGCCTCTGACTTTATCCCGATCCCGAGCAGTGGCGGCACTGTGGTAAGTAGCGCCGTCACATTCGACGCCAGCCAAGTAGTCGCCTGGACGGTCAGGGTGAACAATGCCCAGGTCAATGCGGAAACGCGACACTCCAATTTGTGGGACTACCTGCCAGCCGAGACGGCGTAGCCCTTGGGCAACAGCTTCTTCGAACGGCGAATCGTATCCTCCAACCGAGCCATGTACCGCCTCTGCCAAGGCTCCAGGGCCACGCTGCGCAAACTCTATGAAGTGCTTCAGATCCCGGACCGCGCGAGCATTGGTCCGGTTAAGGTCGATCATTGATGGATCGAAGGATGAGAACACCAACATCTCTCGTCGGGACCTGGTGATGGCGACGTTCAGCCTGCGCCATCCACCGTCCTTGTTGAGGGGGCCGAAATTCATCGACATGACCTGGGCACCCGGCTCAGTGGGGCCATACCCTATCCCGAGCATGATCAGGTCTCGCTCATCGCCTTGGACCGTCTCCAGGTTTTTGACGACAACCGGTTCTGTCTGGGTGTCCTGGAAGAACGGCTCGATCTGTGGGTATTGCTTACGGGCAGCGTCCAACAGGTCGTTGATCAGCTTTTGCTGATCAGAGTTGAGCGTGATGATCCCGATTGAATGACCCGCAGCGATGAACGCAGGATCGGTCAGACGTTTGACTGTCTCGCTGACGATGGCTTCTGCTTCAACCTGGTTGTAACGCCCTTTCCCTTTTGCATACACGCCTTCAACCCTGCGCCACTCAACAGCACTTGCCCGGGTTTCAGCAGCCGGGAAGGTAATCAGGTTACTGTCGTAATAACGATGGTTGGAGAACGCAATCAGGCTTTCATGGCGACTGCGGTAGTGCCAGCTCAAACTGTGGCTCGGCACCCCGGCTCCCAAGCATTCGTCCAGGATGCTCTCCATGTCTTCTGCTGTGTCGTCATCGCCTGCATTCGGGCCACGGCTGAAGAAGTTCGTAGGCGGCATCTGACGAGGGTCACCGGCGATAACTACCTGCTTGCCACGCGCTATCGAACCGATCGCGTCCCATGGAGCAATCTGCGAAGCTTCATCGAAGATGACCAGATCGAATGGGGGCTGGTCGGCAGGCAAGAACTGCGCAATCGACAGTGGGCTCATGAGCATGCACGGCGCGAGACGATTCAGCGCGTCCCCCATCTCAATAGCCAACTGTCGGACAGGTTTGTGCCTGCGGGACTTCTGCAATTCATGCTTGAGAATGGCGAAGCCGCTGCTCTTGGGGATGTCATTCTTGGAAGGGATCAGGCCACATAGTTTGGCCCGGATATAACGCACCGTCAGTTTCGCGAGTTCGTCGTCCAAACGAACGAAAGTCCCGATGTCACTCATGTGCTCGGCAGCCACGAAGTTTCTCAAAACCGGTTCGCTGTCGATGCCCTGTGTCGCAAACCAATGAGCATAGGCAGTGACAAAGGTATGCTCGGTTGCCGATGGTGAAAGGCTGCCTGTTTCCAATGCTTGAGCCAGACTGGTCAAACCGGCCTCGCCAGCCTGCTCGCGCACACGACACCAGTCACACCAATCTTTTAGCTGCGATTCTTGCTGCTGTATGGAAAGAGAAGTGGCCCGCAGGGCAGCAACGCTCGGATGCGTCTCTGTGCTCGTTGCAGCCAAACCAGCAAACAACCTGACGGCCTCCTCGTAGCGTGACAAGCTCTGTTGCAACGCTGATAACGCTGCACTGATTTGCCCGCCCGACGCCAACATTTCATTGGCATCGATGACCAGGCGCGCAACTGCGCCGCGCAATGAAACCAAATGGTCGGGTGATTCAGCCAAACCACTCAGCAGCCCGCGCAGACTTTCAGCCAGTGTGATGGCTCGTAGTGTACGGGAAGTGTCGCTGGTCAGACCTTGCCAGCCAGGGATCGACTGCATGTCACTTGCCAAAGCGTCCAGCTCCACTAGCTGAGAATGCAGGCGCTCGAAAACGGCGAGGTCACCAAGCGTGTCCGGCAAGCCCGCCGCGCCACCCAAAACGGCGAGTTTCTTGGCGACCTTTTTCTTGGCGAAAGTAGCCAGGAACCAGAACTTACCCTCAGCCTCTCGCCATTCATTGTTAATTACTTCGAATGGAATGCGACGGCAGGCTTCGTCGGCATAATTTAGCGACAGGCTTTCTTCCAGCTCGCGATAGCTCTCGATCAGCTGGCAAGCACGTCGGGCTGCGTCGATTCGTGTGACCGCATCGGGAGCGAATGCGAACGAAAGGTTCAGGCCATGGGATTCCAGGATCAGAGTAGCCAGTTCATTTAACTGCTGGACCTGGATTACTTCGGCCGTCGACAACGGCAGGTGCGTAAGCTTAAGCAGCCTTTCACTCGAATCATTCAAGGCGTCAAGAGCCTGCGGCAACTCACGTGAGGTGCTGGCGATCTCTGCCTGCCAGGCATTTGACCATTGGGTCTGCGCCAGAGCGCCAAACTTTCCTGACAGGTCGCGCGCAGCAACACCGTTAAGTCCGAGCCGACGCGAGAGGTCAAGTAACTGGCCGTACTCGGCGGCATCGTGCTGCGTGCTTGGAGGCCAAGCCAGTCTCGGCGTCTGAGGACCATGATCACGCACGACGCGACCAATCGCTTGATGCAGGGAAAGACCGTTGCTCCAGCGTCGATGCAAGACCTCGACCAACTGATTAAGTCGCGACCGCAGCGCTTGCAATCGAGCGGCCTCACGCTCCCAATCCTCGGCGCTCAATGCGTCACTCACATCCCATGCGCGATCCAACTGCTTGAGTACTTCAACTTTGGACGCTTTGCTTGAGTGCAGCTCCAGGCAAAACTCGCCCAGCCCCTTCTCTGCCAAGCGACGATAAACCACGTCAAGGGCGGCCCGTTTCTCTGCCACGAACAAAACGCGACGGCCTAGCGCAAGGTTATGCGCAATCATGTTGGCAATGGTCTGCGACTTACCGGTTCCCGGAGGCCCATCCATTACAAAGCTATGAGTGCTGGCCGAAGCCACCACGGCAGACAACTGCGAAGAGTCAGCTGGCAATGGAGCAAAAAGCTGAGCAGGCGTTACTGATGAGTCCAGGCGATCCGGCCGAGGAAACTCGTCTGAGCCAGAGAAGCCCTCACCGGCTTCTTTAGGCTCCAACAAATGTTTGACCAATGGACTTTGCAGTAGCTGCGCCCCGTTGGCATTCAGGTCCTTCCACATCAAGTATTTGGCAAATGAGAAGGTACCCAAAACCAGTTCGGTGCTCACCTCAAATCCGGGCACATCGCGTACCGCTCGCCGCACCATGTTCCAGATGCCGGTCACATCGATGCCGCTTTCATCACTCGGCAGTTCGCCGTCGAGCCCGGGTATCACCAACTCAAAATCATGGCGCAGCAATTCAAGTAGAGTCAGGTTGAAACGAGGTTCCTCGTCGAGTAGCGTCAGCGTTACACCAGACAACGCACTTTTGCGCTCAAGTTTTACCGGCAGCAAAATCAGTGGTGCGGAGTAGGTTTTCGGGTCTTCTGCGCTTTTCTTCCATTTAAGAAAGCCGATTGCCAGGAACAGCGTGTTTGCCCCGCCCTCCTCCAGATCACTGCGCGCCTTTCGGAACAGCTCAATCAGGGTTGCTTCAAGCTTGATCTTCTCCAGGCTGGCGAGCACTTCACCCCGTGCGAGTGCTTGACGGGCGACTTCGTCCAACAGGCTTACATTATTCTGCTGCTCGTACACGGCCACATCACGGCCACTGCTATTGAGCTCAGGTACCGGCACCACTCGAATGCGCTGGCCACTCGAAAGAAGGTCTTCGAGAGCGGCAGGATCCGGGCAGAGAAGACGTACGCCTTTAGCGCTGTCTGGCAAATGCAGTAGACGATTGCGCGTAGTCAGATCGAGGAGCTTGCGTTGCCACAGCGTTAATTTGCCGGCTGGGCCTTCGTTACCCTCGTTAATTTCGACATCGAACCCTGGCAGTGCCGGGGCTTCCTCCAACCCCTCGACAGCTGGCGGAGCATCGTCGGTCACATCGGGTGCATTAACGGCTGACACGAGCGCCATTGGGCGGATCTTCTGCATCCGGGCACGGTGCAAATCGATGGCCATGATGAACTGCTCATCATCGAGTTGCCGCTGCGCAGCTGCGACCGCTTGGCTAAAATTCGGAGCCGGCGATTGGGTCGCCAAGGTGGTCTCGAAAACCACCATTTCCTTCAGATCCAAGCGTTTGCGAACTGCCGATGCTTCGTCAGTCAACAGCTGGGAAAACTCTTGAGGCTGCAACCAAACGCCTGCAAATGCGTGCCCCTTCGTCATGATAAGCAGGGCATTCAATCCAGCCTGCTCCAAAGCCGCGGCGAACAGCAATGCCGTGTCCAGACAAGTTGCCACGCCGTTTTCCAGAATGACGCTTGGCGGCCTGATCTTCTGGCCCTGTTGCTCAAAACTGGCTGGCGGCAATGCATAGCTCAACTGAAAGCTGCACACCCCGGACCAAATGGCGGAGGCAAGCTCCCATGTGCGTGTGCGTGACTTGCTTTCGTAGCCATCAATGCCGTCTTTCTTTCCTGCACGCCGCAAGACTTGAGAAGCAGCTTTGAGCACTCGGTCTACCGCTGGATCATTGGGCATGCAGAACGCCGCCAGCAACTCCGGCATGGCGCTCAAACCACCCCATTCAGTGCGAGCGAGCAGCTCAGTGGGAAAGCGCTGCTCGACAAGCAGGTTCTCGCCCTGGGACAAGCGCATGACCACATCGGCGCTCAGGCTTTCACTCAGCCCGGACAGATAGCCAGCGTTGAGTTTGATGTCGCGTTCAGAGATGCCAAGGCGATCACCCGCATGAATACGGTCGATATGCCAAGTCCGGCTTTCAACGAAATCCGGGTCGGAGCTTAAAGTCAGTATCAGATTTTCAAGATTTGTTTCTTCCTGGTTCCAAATGCTCAATTCTCGTACAAGCGGAATGGCGTTCTGGTGGGAAGCGAAGCCGATCTTGCGAGCGATCAGCGCTTCAATCTTGATGTTCATCCACGGGCTCCTGAAGCTACCAGTGCTTGCCTCATGAAGAGGCAGCTAAAAAAGCCCCTATAGTCCATGACTAATCACTGGTTGGGAATGTGTTTATCTAAAAAATCCAGTCGTATTGGCGGCGAAGCCGGCCACTCTTGCGCCTGAGGAGCAGCGACAGGATTCTATCGGCCAGGAGTAGCCGGTCATGCAACCCAGGTTCTTCTCAGTGATGTTGCCCTGTGTCCGCTTTGGGTTGAATCCACAGTCGAAAGCTGACGCTTGGTAGATGCGCATAAGGCTGTATGTCATTACGCTCAAGAACATCATCTACCAAGTTCATCTGCCATGATCAAAAGCTCTCAGCGATAGCCAGGCTCGCCGACAGGGCCGGAGGAGGCGATTTGAAACCATTTCCGCTCAGACCTGGCGCCTCTCTGGACATGTTTCTGCAAGCGTGCCTGCCACGCCGGGACGCTGTTCCGCCAACCTTGACGGAAAAAGCCGTCATCCCGGGCATCCCTAATGCTCGCTACCGGTTGGACCACGACCGGACGCCTTTCATCGTCGATGCGATTGAGTCCAACAAGCGTGAGAGCCAGGTGCTCGCCGAGGCTGGAAAGCCGAACAATATCCTGCCGCTGGCACACATGCTGGCGGTTTCCGGCGGTGGCGATGCAGGCGCATTCGCAGCGGGACTGATTGCTGGATGGACCACGCATGGGACCCGCCCGATGTTCAAGGTCGTCACGGGCATTAGCGCGGGTGCCCTGGTCGCCCCGTTCGCTTACCTGGGGTCCGAGTACGACGGCGTGATTCGTCATGTCTCCAACGGGATCGGTCCAAAAGACATTTTTCATTCGCGAAACGTGCTGACCCGCTTTGCGAGCGACGGTATTGCGGACAGCAAGCCACTGTCGCGGCTCATCGCAAAATACGTCACTGCGCAGCTTCTTGCGGCGATCGCGTCGGAATACGCCAAAGGACGAATACTGCTGATCGGCACAACTGACCTTGATTCAGGGCGGCCAGTCACTTGGAACATGGGCGCTATTGCCTCTAGCCAAACACCCGGAGCGCTCGACTTGTTTCGCAATATCATGCTTGCGTCAATGAGCATTCCAGGTGCTGTTTCACCCGTCATGATCGATGTGGAGGTTGAAGGCAAACAGTTTCACGAAATGCACGTGGACGGAGGGGTAATTACTCAAGTGTTTCTTTACCCACCTAGCACCTTGATGGCGCTGAACAAATCCACCGATGCCCCTCTACGACTCGAACGTCACTTCTACGTCATTCGCAATGGCACACTGGACCCTCAGTGGTCCGGGACAAAGCGCCGTACATTGAGCATCGGCGGTCGAGCCATCAGTACATTGATTCAAACCCAGGGGGTCAGCGACCTGGATCGAATCTACCGTATGGCGCAGCAGGATGGAGCGGATTTCAATCTTGCCTACATTGGCTCCGACTTTGACTTTGCACACGATCGTAAATTCGATGGCGAGTATATGAAGCGTTTATTCGATTACGCCTTCCAACTCAGCGCAAAGGGCTATCCGTGGCATAAATCGCTGCCCTCGCAAAACACTGACCCGCGAATCACCCGCTGAATGATTGAGTCAATCTGGCGCATCGATCGGTTGAGTCCACAGCCTCAAGCCACCCTCCATGACAGACACAGTCGGTCAACGGTGGCCGGTGGTCGTTGCATGTCGATTGTCGCTGGCGTTTGGCTAAGCTTATTGAATCAGGGCGTACTGAAATCAGGGTGATTGCAGCCATCAACAGATCTGCATTGGCATCAAGACGGTACTCCCAAAGGAGACGACCATGTATGCAGTGATAAGAACCTACCTGGGTGCTGGAGCCAAGCAGCTATTCGCGCTTATGGAAGAGCGCAAAGTCGACATCGACGCTACCTTGCGGACAGTCCCCGGGCTCGTAAGCTACACACTGCTCAATACCGGTGATGGTGGTACTTCTATCACCGTCTGCACGGACAAGGCCGGCAGTGATGCGAGCCTGAAAGTTGCGCGTGAGTGGGTTCAGAAAAACACCTCGCATATCCACGCGAACCCGCCAGTCGTAACGGAAGGTCCGGTCATTGTGCAGATCAACTAGCGACCGGTCCGCAGGGTGGCGAGTGCTATACTTTTTTTCAGATTGCATGAAATCTGCAATGTTTCCCACGGTACAGATACTGACTGCAAATTTCGGTTAACGGCTGCCGGACAGAGGAGGTCTACAGCAAACACGAGTCGGGAGGTGTGGCATGAATCGGCACTATTACATCAGTGACAATCTCAACGATCTTGAAACCGTTGAATATGAACTGGAAGCCAGTGGCATCAATTCCGAACAGATTCATGTGCTCAGTGAAAAAGTTGCTGATGTCGAACAACATCACCTCCACGAGGTTAACTCGTTAATGGAACAGGATGCTGTTCACTCTGGTGAGATTGGAGCAGTGATCGGTTTGCCACTCGCAGCGCTGGTACTGGGTGGCGCTTATTGGATGGGCTGGACCGAATCCGCCGCAGGCTGGATGCCCTTTATCTTCCTTTCCATTGTCATTTTGGGCTTCTGCATCTGGGAAGGCGGCTTTTTTGGATTCCAGGTGACAAACACTCACTTCCGCAATTTCAAGCAGGTGGTAACCGAGGGCAAACATATCTTCTTCGTCGATGTTGAGCCGAACCAGGAATCGCTACTGGATCAGGTAATCAGACAACATCCAAAGCTGACGATCGCTGGCACTGGCGCGGCAGCCCCCCACTGGACAGTGGCCTGGCAGCACAAATGGCATCAGTTCAAGCGAGTGATATCGGGATAGCGCCTGACGTCTCAAGGCCATCCGAAAACTGCTTACTGGCCAAAGGAAATGACCCGGCTGAGGAAGACATAGTCTGCCTCGGTGGCCATTAGTCCGACGAGTACCAGCAAACATAACGGTGGCACCAATATGGCGTAGACCATGGCCAACCGCTCCCATGCCATGTGCATGAAGATGGAGACAATCAAGCCTGCCTTCAACAACATGAAAGTGATGATCAGGGACCACCGAAGGTAGCCATGGAAGTGGAAATAGTCGACAAGGTACGACAGCGTGCTGAGGACGAATAACAGCCCCCAGATCTTGAGGTACAAACTGATTGGATGCTGTTGTCCCTGAACATGTGCCATCACCTGTGCTCCTCTACCATAAATAGAAGAATGCAAAAATAAACACCCACACCAAATCCACGAAGTGCCAGTAAAGCCCGGCTATCTCGACGTTCTGGTAGTTTCCGGAGCGCTCATAATCTCCGCGAAAAACCTTCAACGCCACAATGCTGAGGTAGATGGCGCCGATTGACACATGCAGCCCGTGAAAGCCGGTAATCATGAAGAAGCTGGCACCGAATTGCGCCGCCCCCATGGGGTTTCCCCACGGACGCACCCCTTCCGCGATGAGCTTGCTCCATTCAAATGCCTGCATGCTGACGAAAGTCACGCCCAAGGCAGCGGTCGCCAGCATCAGGGCAGTGGTTTTTTTACGATCGCGGCGATAGGCAAAGTTAACGGCCATGGCCATGGTGCCGCTGCTGCTGATCAGCACAAAGGTCATGATGGCGATCAGGATAAGCGGGATTTCCCTGCCTCCGATGGTCAATGCAAACACTTCACTCGGGTTCGGCCAGGCCGTAGTGATGGTCATGCGTACCGACATGTAGCCGGTCAGGAAACAGGTGAATATAAACGTATCGCTGAGCAGGAATATCCACATCATCGCCTTGCCCCAGGGCACCTGCTTGAAGGCCTCTTTGTCCGAGGACCAGTCGCTGGCGATGCCCTCCCATCCCGGAGCAGGTGGCGAGCCTGGTGGATTGGATGAACTGGAATCGACTGGGGCTTGCGGGTGCGATGCCATGGTTTTTCACCTCAGGCCGCAGAATCTGGCGATGGCTTCATAGGTTTGCGGCGTGCTGGCCAGCAGAGCGAAAAGCACCAGCCAGAGACCCAGCAAGTAATGCCAATAGATGGCACAGAGCTCTACGCTGGCGCTCAGTTGCGCCAGTGGTACATGACGCAGGAATTTAGCGACGATCCAGCACCAGGCAATCAGCCCGCCCAGCAGGTGGAGCCCATGCAGGCCGGTCAACAGGAAGAAGAAGCTGTTGGCCGGATTGCTGGCGACAAAGTAGCCCCAGGCGACAAACTGCTGCCAGACCCAGAGTTGCCCCGCCAGAAAGGCAATGGCAAAGACGCCCCCCAATGCAAAACCGACCACAGTGGCGCCCGGCCGAGCCTGTCGGGCGGCCATACGCGACCCTTGCAGTGCGATGCAACCGAGTATCAGAAAAGCCGAATTCAGCCATAGCGGCCAGAGATTGGCCAGCGGTGCCAAAGGCTCTGTCAGGGGTTGCCAGTCGGCCATTTGTGAACGGGCAACAAAGGCAATCAGGAAGAGGAAAAACAACGAACTGACCACCACCAGAAACAAGCGCAGGCCTGTTTTTGCGGTTTGCTTCCTATTGGCACTCTCGGCGGCCTGGATACCCTCAGGGTCATGACTCCAGCTGCCACCGGGGTCATCGCTGCCGGCGCTCTTCAATAGCAGTCTGTTCATGTCTTGACGTCCGCTATTTTAGTCCCGGCACTGAGTTGTCGCATTTGCTCCAGTTCCTCGGCAGAGACCGTTTGAGGAACGAAGTCCTGGTCTATCCCTGGCACACTGTAGTCATAGGCCCAGCGATGCACGACCGGCAACTTCGCTCCCCAGTTACCGTGTTTCGGCGGGGTGTGCGGTGTTTGCCATTCCAGGCTGGCGGCGCCCCAGGGATTACTGCCCGCGGGCTTGCCTTTGAATGTACTCCACGCCAGGTTGAACACGAACAGCAATTGGGAAACGCCGACGGTCAAGGCGACTACCGTAATGAAGGCATTCAACTCTTGCGCCGACTGCGGGATGAATGCGTAGTTTTCATAGGCGTAGTAGCGACGTGGCATGCCCTGGAAACCCAGGTAGTGCATGGGGAAGAAGATGGCGTAGGTGCCCAGGAAGGTAATCCAGAAATGCAGCTTGCCCAGGGTATCGTTGGTCATGCGCCCGGTTACTTTCGGAAACCAGTGATAAATGCCGCCGAACACCACCAGTACCGGGGCGACCCCCATGACCATATGGAAGTGGGCCACGACGAAATAGGTGTCCGAGAGCGGTATGTCCACGATCACATTGCCGAGAAACAAACCGGTCAGGCCACCGACCAGGAAGGTGACAATAAAGGCCAGGGCAAACAGCATCGGCACGGTCAGATGGATGTCGCCGCGCCACAGGGTCAGTACCCAGTTATAGACTTTCAGCGCAGTGGGCACCGCAATGATCAAGGTGCTGACGGCGAAAAAAAAGCCGAAGTACGGGTTCATTCCGCTGACATACATGTGGTGCGCCCACACCACAAAACTGAGTACCCCGATCGCAATAATGGCCCACACCATCATGCGGTAGCCGAAGATATTCTTGCGCGCATGCGTGCTGATCAGGTCGGAGACCAGGCCAAATGCAGGGAGCGCAACGATGTAGACTTCCGGGTGGCCGAAGAACCAGAACAGGTGCTGGAACAATATCGGGCTGCCACCCTGGTGATCGAGTTGCTGCCCCAGCGAGACCATCGCCGGCATGAAGAAGCTGGTGCCCAACAGCTTGTCAAACAGCATCATGACCGCGCTGACGAACAACGCCGGGAAAGCCAGCAAGGCCATGATCGAGGCCATGAAGATTCCCCATACCGAGAGCGGCATGCGAAACAGGGTCATGCCGTGCGTGCGCGCCTGCAACACCGTGGTGACGTAGTTCAACCCGCCCATGGTGGCGGCGACAATAAAGATCGCCAGTGAGACGAGCATCAGGACAATGCCCCACTCGACTCCCGGTGTCCCCCGAGCTATGGACTGTGGCGGATAAAGCGTCCAGCCGGCACCTGTGGGACCGCCCGGGACGAAAAAACTGCTGAGCAACACCAGTACCGCCAGCAGGTAAAACCAGTAACTGAGCATGTTGACATAGGGGAAGACCATGTCGCGGGCGCCCACCATCAGTGGGATCAGATAGTTGCCGAAGCCCCCCAGAAACAAGGCCGTCAGCAAGTAGATGACCATGATCATGCCGTGCATGGTCATCGCCTGATAGTAAGTATTGGCATCCATGAACGCCAAACTGCCGGGGAAGCCTATCTGCATGCGCATCAAATCGGACAACACCAGGGCGATGAGCCCCACGAACAGAGCCGTCAAGGAGTATTGAACGGCTATGACCTTGTGGTCCTGACTCCAGATGTATTTGGTCAGGAAGCTTTTAGGCTCGTGCAGTGCTTCTGTTTCGGCTTGCTCCGCATAGGCCATCACGTCATCTCCTGTCGAAGTTTCAGTGTCTTCCTGGCTGCTTTACGGGGACTTCCCTGGCTCCGCCTTGCTCGCATCAGCGTCAGCGTTCGCTTTGGATTTGATAAAAGCGATCAGTGCATTCAGCTCCTCGTCACTCGGAGCAAAGGCCGGCATGACGGCCGCATAACCCTTGACGATCTTGGCACTGGGATGAAGAACCGAGTCTTTCAAATAGGCCTCATCGACCTTGACGCGGGTATCGTCGGCAAGGGTTTCGGTCTTGCCGTACAGGCCCTGCCAGCTGGGGCCGACGCCCTTGTTGCCATCGACACTGTGGCAGGCCAGGCAACCAAGCGACCCGGCCAGTCGCTGCCCCTGCGTCACCAGGTCTTCCGACGGTTCACCTGTAGCAGCATCTTGCCCCGCAGCACCCAGTGATTTGATCAGGGTGATGACTGCACCCAGTTCATCGTCATTGAGAGTATAGGCCACCATGACCGGCGGATAACCCTGTACCAGTCGGGCCTGCGGATCGAGAATCGACTCCTTCAGGTAGGCCTCGTCGACCTGCACACTGGTGCCATCGGCAAGCTGTTCAGTACGACCGTACAGCCCCTTCCATCCCGGACCGAGGCTGGCACTGCCATCCTGGCTATGGCAGGCCTTGCAGCCGTGCTGTTCGACCAACTGCCGGCCTTTTTCCAGCACGCTGTCTCGACCGGGTTTAGCCGCTGTCGCCAATGTCTGCGCAAAAGTCGGTTGGCCTTTTAGCCATTGATCGAAGGCGCCCTGCTCTTCCACGATCATATGGCCGCGCATGTTGTAATGACCTACGCCACAAAACTCAGCACAGAGGACTTCATAGTTTCCGGTTTTAGTTGGCGTAAACCAAAAGTACGACACCATCCCCGGCACCATATCCATCTTGCTGCGAATTTGCGGAACATAAAAATCGTGCAGGACATCTTTGGAGCGCAGCAAAACTTTCACCGGCCGATCGAGCGGAAGGCGAACTTCGTTATTCATTACAAGCACATCGTCCTGCCCTGCAGGGTCCTTGGGATCAAGACCGAGGGGATTGGCTGAATCGACAAACCTGACGTCCGATTTGCCCAGCTTTGCGTCTTGCCCGGCAAAACGATAGGCCCACTGCCACTGCTGGCCGACCACTTCAAGTTCGTAGGCATTTTTCGGCACGCTGATGAAGTCGTTATAGACAACCAGGCCTGGCGCCAACATCGCGGCAATGCCTACCGAAGTAACGATAATCAACCATGATTCCAGCTTTTTGTTTTCCGGCTGGTAGGCTGCCCTGGCACCTTCCTTGTGACGATACCGAATCAGCGCTACCGCCATGAATCCGATGATGGCAATGAAAAATATTCCGCTGATGATCAGGGTGATGAACAGGGTGGTGTCTATGGATCCCCAGTTGGAAGCTGCCGCTGTCGCATGCCAGGGTGCCAGTATGTGGAATAGCACTGATGCAATAACGATTAGTATCAGGACAATTGCTATTGCCATTTGCTCTTCATCCTATTCCTGTTGTTCATTGGTTATGCAAAAGCATCGCCGCTGACGTCCAAGCAGGGCAGGCAAATACCACCCGTCCGGGCGATAAAGTCAGTAAGAAGTATAGAGCCATCGGCTTGTAGCGTGAGGCTGGCAAGGGAGTTCCGGTTGCCAGCTATACTTGATTTCTGACGACGGACGGCTGAGTTCGGCCTGAAAGAACGAACCCTGCCCTTGTTCAGTCGTCAAACGTAGGTGATGACATTGAGCAGGGACGATCGCTATACAGTCCAGCAATCCACATGGGAGGTTTCGTCATGAGTGCCCTGACGATCGAAGGCTGGTGCAAAACCAGCGGTGCCCAAAAGTCCACCCCGATGGGGGAAGTCCATTTCTACGTCGACGGGCCTCTGCATGCCCGCCTGGAAGAAGCCGAAGAGCGCCTGCAAAAGACCCACGAGCCAGAAGCCATGGTCGATGTCGATATGGACTCGATGGATTTGATCATGCCCGAGGGATATGCCCCCTTGTCCGACTGCCAGATGCGAGTCTATCTGCAACACACGCGCGGACAGTTCCATCTGGTCGGGCACCGAGCGAGTGACGGCAGCCTGATCTACACCAACGCCGTGTTGATCGATCAGTTGCTTGAGTAGCGGCGAGATTCGCTGCATCGATCTTTGTGCGCGGTGTTGTGGCGAAAACTCACTGGTCCTTGAATCGGAATCCGGTGTGTTTTTGGCCGGTTGAATTTACAGACAGAACCGCACGCCCGGAGTATCAATCGTGCACCAGACGGACTCCGGTCGGAGCCCGTTATCAGTCATCCCGCCCCTTTTGTACCGCAACCAGGCCCGCTTTGGCTTCAGGTGGAGTATTCGAAGCCTGGGCGTGCCGCGCCGCCTGGATCAATTGGAAGTTGCGGTTGCGTAACTCGACGTTGCGACCCACCCGCATGTTCGAGCGCGCCGCCAACGTTTCAGCCTGCTGGTACTGCCCCTGCTGAAGACGCAACACACCAAGGTAATGCAGCGTCGCGGGATTGTTCGGCTGAATATGCAGGGCACGCTCCAGCGTGGCAGCGGCCTG
Organism: Pseudomonas sp. A-R-19; assembly: GCF_019956575.1. Taxonomy (NCBI): domain Bacteria; kingdom Pseudomonadati; phylum Pseudomonadota; class Gammaproteobacteria; order Pseudomonadales; family Pseudomonadaceae; genus Pseudomonas; species Pseudomonas sp. A-R-19. Next base: position 18,414 of record NZ_JAHBDR010000030.1, on the reverse strand, counting down.
GTCTAACTGGCCATTCGCATACTGCCGCGAGGCGGTTTCGATCAGAGTGGTTGATGCGCTGTTACTTTGCGCGGGAGCTCTTCGCTCGGCGGCAATAGAACATGGCGACGCGAAGACGCAGTACGCCAGGAGGAGACCCGGTAGAAAATTCTTGGTTGGCATCAGGGGACGGACTCGACTGATCTCGGACGGCACTGCTCGGCATCTGCGATACAGGGCCCTGTTGACCTGGCCAGCACCTCGAAGTTCCCGCGATAAAGGCCGCCCTCGTTGGCTATTTAAGCAGCGGCTCTCTAGAACTTTTCCTTATTTATCGGTCTATGTGCTTAGCCACACCCGCTCGGTAAGTGCGTACCCGCAGGCAGATGGCCACACGTCCAATTGTCAATCAGAGGTTGTCTTCGTTCATGAAATTCCATGACCCACGGATGGTGCTCTTCGGCCTGTTCGCGTTCGCTGCAGTGGGCTCGGCATCGGCAACACAGATGATGACCTCTACCCCAGCCTTGGCCCCTGAAGTCGTAGCCGTTCAGGCGCCGGTCCAGGCTGCCGGCAACCCTTGGCCGACCCTGTCCAGTATCGCCGGCGAGCATCCAGGACCGTTGCTTGCCCATGATGACCGGTACTGGCATGACGGCCATTGGCACTATCGCAGGGACGATTGGCGCCGAGACGACTGGCATAGAGATCAGTGGCGTAGAGAGCAAGCCCGCCGGGAAGCCGAACGCCGTCGTGATTGGGAGCGCCACCAGGATCGGGCCATGCGACACCGTTACGAGGACGATCACCGCTACTATCGTCGCTAGCAGCCCGCTCAAGACCTGGCGTACAGCAATGCGTGCCCGCTAGCCCTCAAAACGCCCCGTGGAATCCCGATCGCGCTCGTAGCGTCGCGTGAGCGTAAACACCGGCAACCAGGCCTCGCGACGCACGACCCAGCTCTCGTAGGTCGGTGTCAGTTGGTCCGGGGCATCGAGGGATCCGAGGTTCACCTCGATTTCGTCTGCACTGCGCGCGAACACCGATGAACCGCAGCGCGGACAGAAATGCCGCCCTGCGTAGTCATGTGTTTCGCCTTCGATCGTCACGGCATCCTGATGAAATATCGCGGATGCATGAAACAGCGCCCCATGATGCTTGCGGCAGTCGAGACAGTGACAAACGCCAACCCGGAACGGGCGCCCCGATGCGATGAATCGCACGTTGCCGCACAGGCAACCACCGGTGAATCGGTCCATGTTGCGTCTCCTCTGAATCATGCCGTCGGGATGTTCATCAACGCCACGCCGGTCGCATCACGAAACGGTGCCTCAGCGCGGAAACAGGAATGTCACCGCGGCGCGAAAGCCCCACCCTTGCGGGCCGTCGTCCGGGCTGTCGAGCCAGTAGCGCGGGCCAGCCTGCACCGTCAGCGGTTGTCCGCCGATCTTCAACAGCTGGGTGACCGTCAGGTTGATCGGTACCGACCATTCGCGCGATTGCCAATTGTAGGTCGACTCGGTATTCACCCCATAGGTCGTGAGCGTATGGGTGGTGTAAGAGAGGAAGGGTTGCAGGAAGGTCTGGTTGACCTTTTCCTTGTCGTCCGGCGGGCTGTCGTCCAGGCCCCAGATATGGTTGGCCAGGATGCCTCGGGTCCAGCCATTCGACTGTTTCAACGCCACCGCCGTCGGGCCGAGGCCCCATTGCTCACTGCCGAGCAATTCGTCACTGCCGGTCGGAATCAAGATCGCAGGGCCGGCACCGAGTATCCAGCCACTTTCCGTGGGCTTCGTCGGCGAAAAGAAAAAACTCTGGGTGATATCGCCGGTGCCGGATTTGTCCGCCGCGCCATTGAGGGCCAGGCCGTGCTGGTCGATGATCGGCAGAATAGTGCGCGAAATGAGGTTCCAGTCTTCGTTCAAGACAAACGGCAGCACGGGCTGGATATTGGTCACGCTGTGCATGCCCTCGCCGGTCGGCCCCATCTTCTGGTCCCAGTTGTACTGCACCGGCAGGCTGTACATCGCCGCGACCGGGTTGAGAGCTTTCTTCGCCAATTCGGCCGAATCTTCGGCCTGAGCCACCGGGATAACGCCCATCGCAACGACGACTGTCGACGCGGTAACCATCCATCGTTCTTTCACATCCATTCTCACTCACCTGTAGACGGCAACACCGCGTAGCAAAGGGTTAGCGTAGGCAACTGTGATCGATGTGCAAACTTTCCCGGAAGCGTGTTTAACAGTTTTTGAGGGTTATTGATTCGGATTATCCCGCTGCCACGGGCAGCATTCGGCCCGCATTGAACGGCGTGCAAGCACCTGCTTTGCGTACCCGACCGGCGAGTAACAGTGCCCGGATACAGGGGCACCCAGACCAATGCCTGGAGCCAGGCCGGAACCCGAATGACAACTTCATCACTTGAGAACCAAATACATGGGCATGTCGAATAAATGGATTGTGGGTATTGCTTTGAGCTGTGTATTTCAGGTCGGCTGTGTCTCGAAAGTCGCGCAGCAAGAGCAATACTCGGGCTTCCTGGGCAATTACCAGGGCCTGGAGGAGCAAACTACCCCGAGTGAACAGAAGGTATTGCGCTGGGTATCACCGGGGTTCGATCCTCGCGCGTATTCCACCGTGGTGTTCAGGCAGATGGAGCTGTATCCAGCGCCGCAGCCGACCGCGCGCGTCAGCCTGAAGACGCTCAAAGACTTGCAATTGATGGCCAGCGACAGCGTCAAGAACGCCTTTGCCCGTCGCTATGCGATCGTTTCTTATCCGCAGCTGGCGCCGACCGATTCAAGGTCGCTGATCCTGCAGGCGGCGATCACTCACGTCAGTGCCAACAACGAAGGCATGCACTGGTATGAGGCCGTTCCAATCGGGGCAATTGTCGGGGCAACACAAGCAGCCACCGGCCATCGTGACCAGACCGCCGAGATGTACATCGAAGCCAACCTGATCGACGCCAAAACCGGTTTGCCGGTGGCGAAGATCGTTCGCAAGGTGTTTGGCGAGACACTCGAAAATGCCGAACAGCCGATTGTTGCCAATGACTTCAAGGTTGCACTCAAAGGCATGACAGACGATATGCAGGCCCTCCTCCTCAAGCGTTGACGCTCAAGCAAACCCCATCGCCAGCAGACCGGCATGGGGTTTCATAGTGGCGCCACGTCGTGTTTTCCCCCTGACAAACCGTCAGCCGTGCCGACGCCTGACGTGAGACTCAATGATGAAAATACTCGCCCATGCCTTAACGGCCTGTTTAGTGCTCCTGAGCAATAACGCCCTGGCGGCGACGGTGGTTCCCCTCAAGGGGCAGACATCCCAGACCATCCAGCAGGACACCAGTGCCTGCCAATCCCAGGCCAACGCGCAACATCCGGTCCAAGGCACCGTGCCTTCCGGCGGCCGGGTAAAGGGCGCCGCAACCGCCGCGGTAGCCGCCGCGACCGCGGCAGAAGTGCGCGGCCGCCAACATGAAAACCTCTATGACCAGATCGACGACGATACCAAACAAGACTATCGCCAGAACCGGGCACACAGTGCCACGGCGGCCGGCGCCGTCGTGGGGGCTTCCAGGCAACGTCAGGCGCGTCGGCAGAATCTTGCCGCGAGTCAGCAAAGCGTTACCGCCAACAACTCTGTGTACAGCAGTTGCCTGCAACAACGTGGTTACGATGTCTTGCCTTGATCGGCGGCGACCATGACTCAACGAATCAAACCGAATCGAACTTGAGGGCTCCACCTATGCGCCTTGCCTGTGTTCCTGTCGTGATGTTCGCTGTCTGGCTCCTGGCCGGTTGCGCTTCATCCCCGAACAACCCGACTTCAACGTTGCAAACGGACAAATCGCCCGAGCAGTATGTCGACTGCCTCGTACCCAAGTTGAAGGGCCAAGAGATGAACCCTGTCGTGACCGCACGCGAACGCAGTTACCGGGTGGTTGTTTCGAGCAAGATCGCCGTAGACACGGTGCTGCAAACCCATAGGGCACAGGATGGCGGCAAGGTGTATTTGTACGAGCGCCAATTGCTGGCCTCGACCTTCAAGCCATCGGGCTTCGAGCGCACCGCACAGGAATGTTTGTAGCGCCAGACCGCGATTAGCCGGCTCAAATGTTCAGGAGCAATCTCAGCGCTGTCTCACCTGCCCTTCTCCTCTCCAGGCCTGGCCTGCGACTCCCCAGACGCGAACCCCCAATTCGGCATTCAGGTAATGCACAACGCAAAAACAGGTTCTTCACGCATTCCCGGAAAACTGTAGGAGCCGGCTTGCTGGCGATGGACTCACGTGCGCCGCGTTTATCCAGCCCACACGCGTTATCGTTAACGACCATCGCTGGCAAGCCAGCTCCTACAAGGGACCGCGTCCGAGTCGAAATGATGTGAACACCAAACTGTAGGAGCCGGCTTGCTGGCGATGGACTCACGTGCGCCGCGTTTATCCAGCCCACACGCGTTATCGTTAACGACCATCGCTGGCAAGCCAGCTCCTACAAGGGACCGCGTCCGAGTCGAAATGATGTGAACGCCAAACTGTAGGAGCCGGCTTGCTGGCGATGACCTCAAGTGCGCCGCGTTTATCCGGTTCGTACGAGGGACCGCGTCCTGGTCGAAATGATTTGGACGCCAAACTGTAGGAGCCGGCTTGCTGGCGATGGACGCAAGTGCGCCGCGTTTATCCAGTTCATACGCGTCATCGTTAACGACCATCGCTGGCAAGCCAGCTCCTACACGGGACCGCGTCCTGGTTGAAATGATTTGGACGCCAAACTGTAGGAGCCGGCTTGCTGGCGATGGACGCAAGTGCGCCGCGTTTATCCGGTTCGTACGAGGGACCGCGTCTGGGTCGACAATGAGGGGGCCGCTAATCCCGTGAAAGAACCAAAAAAAACCCCGCGTCCGCCATGGAAGGACGCGGGGTAAAGGTCGTTGAAACAAGAGGCGAGGATCGTTTAATACCGACAAACAAACCATGAACGTGATTTGTGCCAACGCTCCTCAAGATCCATTTAAAACTGCAACGATCCAGATTCAAAGCTAATTGGCATCAATAATAATCATCCATGAATCGGGCGCGCTAAAAACCATCATTGATCTGTATCCCGAGGACCTCGAACAACTCAGGTAACAATTAATACCTTGACGAAACAGTTAGTTCGACTCGCTCAAACCTTGGCCCAGCGCAATGCCAACTGCCCGAGCTTGCAGTTTTCGGATAGCGCAGTTAGTCCGTTCCAAGCATCATTATCGAGTCAAATTCAAAACCCATGGGTAATCCAGCCATGCTTTTCCTTTGTTCGATTCAACTGCTACCAATGACGGGCAGGTTTGTTTTCCGCACTGCACGCCGCTGAAACGAGCCAATCCCGCATTGTCCGGTGACACCCGGTGCACCTTCCGCCTGGCCTCTCATCTGCGCACACTCTCCGACCAGAATGTACCGTGCCAAATCCGGCCCCTATACTCAGGCCCGAATCGCCTGAACGGAAGATTTCTATGAGCCACACCTTCAAGTTGAAAAATGGCGCCGTGGCCGTATTCGACCCAGACAGCGCCGTGCTTTGCATTACAACACCCCATGGAGATGTACAAAACTCCACGCTAGGTAGAGCTGAGTCGCGCCTGTTGGACCTGCTGCTCATGGAGCCGGGTGTCACTAAAAGCCGCGACGAAATCATCGACTACACCTGGAACGACCGCGTGGTTGCCTCCGGTAGTTTGAATCAAACCGTTTTCTCACTACGCAATATTCTTAATGACGGTCGAGATCACGAGATTCTGATGACTGTTCCTCGACGAGGATACTGCTTCAACCGACACTGTATGGTCGATGCTGCGGCAGATATAACAGCACCCACAGAGGAAGTTGTGCAACCAGTCGCTCCCGGCCCTGGACAACCAGCGTCACCTGGTATTGATGAGCCGCCGGCACCATCAGCCAAAACTGAACAATCCACCCGCATCACAAAGGCTCAACTGATCGCTTACATCGTTACGCTGGCAGTCGGTGCCTTTACTATTTTTCAGTTTGACTTCGACGCGCCAAAAATTGAAATTTCCAGTATCGACAACAATGGACTGGTCATACACGCCGTGGGCAGCGATCTTGCCGAGGCTAAAGCGCTGATGGACCTGTCGGTCAAACAAACTGAACAGCTATCGCCAAGCCTGAAGGGCCAGGTCTGGATCAACCTGTATAAAGCCAATTACTCCGTTTCGTGTATCCGCCCGGACCAAAGCACTGCAAATCTACAATTGAACAGCAGCGAAAGAGACCTCGCCTTGATGATTCGTCAATGTCTGGAAGTCAACTTATGAAGTTTAAAATTCCGCAAGCCGTTCACTGGCCGATCATTGCCTTGATCAATGCACTCTGTCTTTTTTCCCTTTTCTACTCTCCCTCGCGCTACATGGAAAACACCAGTTATCAAACAAAAACAAGGCAATGGCTGGAAGATCTCAATCAACTCAACACCGAAGAGTACCTGACTATCGGGCATGGCCGACTCACTGGGACAACCCTGGAAAGCCTGAATGGGAAAATCCGCAATGCGACCATTTCAGCGAATATCATCGGAGAAAGCAGTACACACGTCGAGATCAAGGTCAGCAACATCAAGCTCAGCCAGGACAATGAACTTTTTGCCATTGAAAAGACTCCCGACCTGTTCTTCAGACGTCAATACGTCTTGCAGGAAGGTGCCATTCTAAATTACGAATTGATTCCAACACCTGACAAAAGCGCCGTGTGCTTTTATGTACATGAACTTGGCCGCCTGCGCTGCATGAACCATTGACCGGCCTTGCGAACCGACTCGACATCCAAACAACTTCTCAAACAAAAATAACCCTTATTGATTTGAATCAATCACCTCTCCTGCCAAAAATCCCTCGCCGATAACCTTTAGAATCGAGCCAGCTTGATTCTCGTCCGGGACAATGCCCTACACAGGAGAATCAAGTGAAAGCCATGCATTTCCTGCGAATTCATAAATCGACGACATTCGGATTCCTGGCGGTTGCATTTTTGTCCGCCATGCCAGCTTATTCGTTAGCGCACGACGAGCACTCTGTCGAAAGCACGACCATTGAGTATTATGAAATTGAAACAAGCCCGGACGACGTTCAGAAACTATCGCATCTGAAAATTCATAGTGAAAATGTGTATCACGCGGACGAGCAGGACGATGATTTCCCTCTCTCAACCCCGCCACAAGGTGATGCCGGCACGAGTTACGCCAGTTCGCTGATAATACTCTGACGCGCATGCGACCCATCCTGGCGACCTCGTAAATATGAGTTATTGACTTTGGCAGGCACTATCGAAGTGAGAGTATTTGCAGCCCAAGTCGTGGCAGAGCCGCAACTGACATTCTGCTCTGCCTGAATAAACTGTTAACAAGGAATCGCCTCGATGCTACTGAAAAAATTCGTCACCGTGTCGTTTGGTTTATTGCTTTCCCTCAAGGCCATGGCCGACGACAAGGGCATCTACAGTACAAAATTGACGAGTGTCGAAACCAACAAAAAGGCCCCAAGCACCGTGAAAACTGGCTATCAGGTAAAAACCGGTTATCGTATTGACGATTTTTACTCCTTTACAGCAGCAGCCATTGACCCGATGAAACCCCAATCGCAGATCTTCAGTTCGAAAATCGACCCGCGCAACGTTCAGCACATGGATGACTCGGCGTTGGCCAGCAAGTACGCGTTTTCGGCGGAATTGGAACTGATCCGGGGACTCTGACACGCCGATGCGTATCTTCCCCATGACTGCCCGTCAGGCCTGATCCTGATCATTTAATAGATGAGCTTTCAATTTCATGAGTATTGCACCGCCCGATGAAATCTTTCATTTGTCTTCTGCCTCGCCGAGCCAACTGAACAGAACAATTGGCAATTGGGAAATGAGCCTGATCCCGACTGAGCATGAGGCGCGCATTCGGCAACACAAACTCTTTCACAGCCCCGTACTCCAGTGCAGTCGCCTTGAGTTCGACTCATCCGTCACCCTGGTCAGTTCTGTCCCAGCCGGATTCGTGACGTTCGCCATTTCCCAGTCGCCGATTGGGTGCCCCGTCGTAAACAATCACAAACTACGGCCGAATGAAGTCATCGTACTGCACAGCGATGAATCGGTGGATTACACCTGCGAACCGAACGAAACACTTTTCACCATCACCACAACGCTGGAGCACTATGACCGATGCCGCCAACAACACCGTGTCATAGACATCCTTGCCAACAGGACAAACCACAGTTTTCAGGCTGAAAACTTTCAATTCATCCAGTCGGCCATTCAAGCCATCAGCGCTGCGTGCGTCGACATCAACGACTGTGCCTCACCACAATTGGGCGAAGCGCAGCGTTCAGCGATAGAAAGTACGGTACTTGCTTCGCTATTGCAGGCGTTGACACCCGCTGGCGGCATCAACCGCAAGGTGCCAACCAGGCGAAAGGTGGCGATACAAGCCATCGAGTACATTCATGAAAATACAAAAAAAACACTCAATATAAAATCACTCGTAAGGCAACTTGAAACCACCACACGCACCCTGCACTTTGGTTTTATTGAAACCTTCGGGATGTCACCAATGGCCTATATCAGAAATTTGAGACTGGCAAGTGCCCGTCGCGACCTGATTAATAAAACCTGGCCCACCGTCACAGAAACCGCGATGTTCTGGAACTTTCACCATCTGGGTCGGTTTTCCAAGGCCTATCAGATTGCTTACGGAGAGTCACCGTCAGAAACGGCCAGGCGCAACTCAGCCAAACCCAGGAACACCACCTCATCCATTTACAACCAGATGGCTGACCAGAGAAGTTATCTCGTTAACGGACTTTCATCAAAGCCCTGAAAATGATGATTAATAATTTTCCTTGATCAACCACAGGTACCCACAATTGCTTATTTTCCCACTCAAGGAGATAAGCATGCATCATCGAATAAATACACTGCCACTCAAGCAGAAGATCGCTCTATGCATTGCCGTCTACGCAAGCGGCATCTTATTGGCCTGGGTCATTGACTGGTACTGAAGGCGTTTTATCCACGACTACAGCAGTGCACAGTGAAATATTGACACCTCGGGGTTTTTCGATGGTTGCCGCATATAAAGCGTTACTTGGAAGGCACGCAGTCGCTGTATGCCTGATTGCTGCAGCGGGTTGGGCCGCATGGTTCTGTGCTGGAGGAATGGCGGAGCTATTCATTGCACGGAAGTTGAACAACGTTTATGCCGATCTGCGCGCGGCTCAAGTGGAGCCCAATGCGCAGATCGACAAGGTACTGGAAACGCTCGGCGATTTTGATCGTTCGGGCCAGGCATGCTCTGTCGAGCAATATTCACAACTGTCCGATCTGGTTAAAAACCTGCGTTTTGTTGATCAGGCGGCAATCCAGTTGCCCAATGGCAAGATCTGTTCCTCCTACGGACAAGAACTCCCGTCGATACTGGCCGGTAACGAAAAGCGCAAGTTTTCCGTTGGAAAGCGAACCTATTGGGTGGATTCTGGCCAGGCAGTTTCCGCGGACAGCGACTTCATCATCGTGTCGGAACGATCAACCTATGTCTGGGCAAACAAGAAGATCCTGCTCGACAATTTGAAGTTCCCCAAGGACCTGCAACTGGACCTGATCGGTCCCGGCGGCGCAGTCCCCATTGCCTCTACGGCCGCCACCCCCCTGACGATGCAGAAGCCGTTCCACCTTGAAGAACTGGTGACCTCGACAGACAAGGTCCTCATCGCCTTTGCCGGCAACCGAAATGAACTGATTTCCGTCATTTCTCTGCCGTTGAGTGCCCTGACAGACCTCAAATTCAAATTATTCATTGGCCTTGCCTGCGCGTTCGCAGTGCTGCTCTTGCTCGCAAGGTGTATCCATCGTCATTACACCTCGACCGCCGTCCGGCTTCGCCATGCCCTGAAAGCCAACGCACTGGGTGTTCACTATCAGCCCATCGTCAATTTGACGACGGGTTATCTGGTGGGCGCCGAATCTCTTTCTCACTGGAGCGACAACGGCACTCCTGTGCCTGCGGACGTTTTCATTGCGGTGGCGGAGAAGTCTGACTTGATCCGCAAACTGACGCGTTCGGTGATTCGACAAGTAGCGGAGGACTACAGCACTTACCTTTGGGCGTGCAAGGATTTCTACATTACGGTCAATCTTTGCGCCCAGGATATTCAGGACCCGAGCTTTCCAGACTATGTGGCCAGCGTGCTGGCGACCTACAACATGCCTGCGTCAGCCATGGCCTTTGAAATTACCGAAAGAACCCTGCTCGACCAGAAGCCTGCCGCCATGCAACTGCAACGGCTTCGGGCGTGCGGTCATCGCATTGCCGTGGACGACTTCGGTATCGGTTACTCCAACCTCGCGCTCCTCGATTCAGTGCCTTTCGACATTCTCAAAATAGATCGCTCGTTCATCGCAGGCGACAGGATCGCGGCCAAGGATGCCCTGTGGCGACACATTGCCCAGTTGGCCAGGTCGCTAAGACTCAAGGTCGTGGCCGAAGGTGTCGAGACTGCGGAGCAACTGCCGCACCTGGTGTCGGAGGGAGTCCTATTGGCGCAAGGCTGGTTGTTCTGCAAAGCGCTGCCCATCCAAGCGTTGGCAAGACGCTACTTTCAATGTCCGGCAAACATCCCGCCCTACGCCTCAAAAATACCAATCAATGACTTCTATTAACCCCTCATGGCCCATCAAATGCTCGCCGAACCCTAACACCTGACAAACCTGTACAAGGACTCCACAACCCATGCTACTTCGAAACCTTGGCTTCGCTTCACTGCTATCGTTGCTGTCTGTCCAGGCGCTCGCTGATGACAAAGGTTTATATCTTGGCGCTGGCGTAACCAGCATTCAGACCGATGAATCCCGGCTCGACGACGAGGACACCAGCTACAAGGTTTATGCAGGTTATCGCGTCAATAGCTACCTGGCCTTCGAGGGGGCCTATGTCGATCTCGGTCAATTCAAGGACAAGAACGTCGATTTCGATGGCAAGTCGGCCCAGGCTGCCGCCCATGTCGGCTTTCCGCTGGGTGACCGATTGCGGTTATTCGGCAGCGTCGGCGCTCACGCCTGGGATGCCGATGGCAATGCCACTGACGACGATACCGGGGTTGACCTGACCTACGGCGTCGGCGTGGAGTTCGATGTCTTTCGCAACATCGGCCTGCGCGCGGAATACGAAGTCCTGGAGGTCGGAGAGATCGACCTGAACCAGACGACCGCATCGGCCTACATGCTTTTCTAATACCGCTACAACTGAGCGGCCTTGCCGGTCGCTCAACGCACTCTATCCCCCCGCATAGCGCCAAAAAAGCCATTAACGCCAAAACCCGGAGCCCTTGCCGGCGCTTTTGAGTACCCCGCTAACCGGCTACCGAGCCGAGGTGAAAACTGCCAATGTGGATGCGGCCGATGAAGACGCCCAGGGCAATGGCCAGGAACACCGCGATTTCCTGGTCGGTCCGCAAGGCATGGAGCACAAACTCGATCATGGTGCGAACTCCCTTTCAGGCGTAATCAGGATTCCTTCGGTTCTTGCGCGGGTGCCGTGTACCACTTGTCCCGGGGCACCCATTTCTCGTGTTGCGGATCGCCCAGATAGTGCGGCGACATGATCTGCACGCCGTACTCGTTGAACACATCCTGGATGTTGGCGTGCAGCATGCTCAGCAGCACCGCTCGAGGCCGGGGCTGACTAGGAATGGCCTGGGCCACCAGCCGATATTCTGGGTAGAAGTCCGACAATGCGGTCTGGAACACCTGGGCCGGCGGCACTTCGAGAATCCCCGGCGTGCGTGCCGCGGCCTCCAGCAGCATCGCCTCCACCTGGCGCCACGGCGTGTCGTAGCCGATGGTCACGACCGTGTCGACCACGTAGCCGGGGCCTTGCACCACCCGCGAGTAGTTCTTGGTGACGGTGCCGGTGATCATCGAATTGGGCAGGGTCAGCACCTCGCCCAGGCCGGTGCGAATGCTGGTGGTGAACATGCCAAGTTCGGTCACCGTGCCTTCGTAGTCGCCAATACGCACGAACTCACCGGGGCGCAGGGTTCGGGTGTAGGTCAGGATCAAGCCTGCCGCTGCCTGGCCGACCACGCTGGTGGCGCCCAGGGAAATCATCAGGCCGATCAACACCGACAAGCCTTTGAATGCATCGGTGCCGGCACCCGGCAGGTACGGATAAGCCATGGCCAGGGCAAACAGCCAGATCGCCAGGGAGGTCAGGCGTTGGGTCGGTTGCAGGGTTTCATGGTTCAGCCAGCTGAAGGTGCCCGGTGCCGCCATGCGCCGCAGTATCCGCCGCATGAATGCGGTGGCGCCGCGCGCGATGAAGAATATCGCCAGCGCCACGCCCAGCCCGGGTATGGCACCGACGATCCCTTGCAGCAGATAGTCGCCAAGCTCCAGCAGATAGTTGTTGAGGCTTTCGCCCCAGGGCCGAGTATAGGGAAAACGTGACAGGACAAAGCCCAGCCATTCGTACGTCAGCAGCAACACGACGATCCAGCGCACCAGCTCCAGCAGGCGGCTGGCCAGCGGGTACAGATAATTGGCGTCGACCAGCGGAACCCGCCCGACCTTCAGGGCCTTGGTGTGCCGATGCATCAATTCGGGCAGCTTCTTCAGCACTCTGCGCCGCAGGTACGACATGCCAAACAGCAGCGCGATGTAAATGCCGGTGGCGATCAACGCGGCGACTACCGAGCGCAGGATCAACTGCAGGCTGCGGGCTTCGCGGGTTTCGGCCACGACCTGGCGCAGTCTGTCGGCCGCGGCTTCGGCGGCCTGCTGCACCGAGTCATATTCAGTCTCGTCGAAGTCCTTGGGCGAAACGATAAAGGCGCGCCGGCTGCCCAGCAGCACCATGTAGCTTTTCATGATCGGGTCGAGGGTGACATTGAGGTCGTCAGCGTCATCCAGCACCTCACCGATCACGGTTTTCGCCCGTTTGACCCGCGAGGCCGGGCCTTCGCCGAGGAGGGTCGCACGAAACACCATGACGCTGCGGTTGGCGACTTTCAATTCAGCGGGAGCATCAACCACTTTCGGCGCGTCCTCGGCCCACAGTTGCACCGACCAAAACATCCCGAAAACAGTAAACATTACAGCGAGCAGCCTGCTCCGCATGTGTCGGATCCTTACTTCACATAATTCAAATCGAGGGTACGTACCGCAGCGTAGTTCACCGATGAACGGTTGTCAGATTTGAGCTACACGCAGTTTCCTTGCCCGTCTGTTTCCTTGAAACATCGAGCTCAAGCCCCTGAAAATATGCTCTGAGCGGATTCTCGAAACACTGAAGATCCCTGTGGGAGCGAGCCTGCTCACGAAGACGGTGTATCAGACACCTTGATGTTGAATGTGCCGCCGCCATCGCGAGCAGGCTCGCTCCCACAATATGTTCCGTACCCGATTCAAGGATTGACCTGATAACCCTTGCCCTGCAAACAGCTGCTGTAAGCCGACGCGGTGTTCGCCTGGGTGGTTTTCTCGTCCGCCCGGCGTTCCTGGCGCTGACGCGAACCACCGACCACCATCCCGGCCGCTGCCGTCGATTTGGCCTGGTTCTGGCGATAGTCCTGCTTCCTGTCATCGTCGACACGATCATAGGCTTCGTCATGCTGATTGCCGCGCACCTGGGCAGCCGTTGCGCCAGCGGCGGCCCCGACAGCGGCACCCTTGACCCGCCCGCCCGAAGGGGTAGAGGACGTCGAAGCGCTTTGGCTGGCGGCGATGCTGTTGCATTCGTTGATGTCGGCCTGGGTTTGTTGCGAACTTTGCCCTTTCATCGGCACTACCGTTTGCGCCCATCCCGGGGCACTGAAAACCGACAGGGCGATGCACAAGCTGAGCGGTGAAAACCTTTTCATGATGACCTCCGGAAGACCGCGGTTCACCCCCAAAAGGAGTTTAGATCAGCCCCGCTCAGCCACCCGGTTACTGACCAACGGTGGGTTCGATTTCCACCTGTAGGAGAGCTGGTTTGTCGGTTCGCCGCATCGCAGCGATGGCGTCTTGTCAGTCGACGCCTGTTTCGTCTGACACACCGCCATCGCCAGCAAGCCGGCTCCTACAAGGGACGCGTCCTGGTCGAAATGATGTGAGCGCCAAACTGTAGGAGCCGGCTTGCTGGCGATGGCCTCATGTGCGCCGCGTTTATCCGGTTGAGGCGCGTTATCGTTAACGACCATCGCTGGCAAGCCAGCTCCACAAGGGACCGCGTCCTGGTCGAAATGATGTGAGCGCCAAACTGTAGGAGCCGGCTTGCTGGCGATGGCCTCATGTGCGCCGCGTTTATCCGGTTCACACGCGTTATCGTTAACGACCATCGCTGGCAAGCCAGCCCCTACAAGGGACCGTGTCCTGGTCGAAATGATGTGAACGCCAAACTGTAGGAGCCGGCTTGCTGGCGATGGACTCATGTGCGCCGCGTTTATCCGGTTGATGCGCGTTATCGTTAACGACCATCGCTGGCAAGCCAGCTCCTACAAGGGACCGCGTCCGGGTCGAAATGATGTGAACACCAAACTGTAGGAGCCGGCTTGCTGGCGATGAACTCCAGTGCGCCGCGATTATCCAGGTCCTACGCGTCATCGTTAACCACCATCGCTGGCAAGCCAGCCCCTACAAGGGACCGCGTCCGGGTCGAAATGATGTGAACGCCAAACTGTAGGAGCCGGCTTGCTGGCGATGGACTCCAGTGCGCCGCGTTTATCCGGTTGAGGCGCGTTATCGTTAACGACCATCGCTGGCAAGCCAGCCCCTACAAGGGACCGCGTCCGGGTCGAAATGATGTGAACACCAAACTGTAGGAGCCGGCTTGCTGGCGATGGCCTCCAGTGCGCCGCGTTTATCCGGTTGATGCGCGTTATCGTTAACCACCATCGCTGGCAAGCCAGCTCCTACAAGGGACCGCGTCCTGGTCGAAATGATGTGAGCGCCAAACTGTAGGAGCCGGCTTGCTGGCGATGAACTCCAGTGCGCCGCGATTATCCAGGTCATACGCGTCATCGTTAACCACCATCGCTGGCAAGCCAGCCCCTACACGGGACCGCGTCCGAGTCGAAATAATGTGAACACCAAACTGTAGGAGCCGGCTTGCTGGCGATGGACTCCAGTGCGCCGCGTTTATCCAGTTTGTACGCGTTATCGTTAACGACCATCGCTGGCAAGCCAGCCCCTACAAGGGACCGCGTCCGGGTCGAAATGATGTGAACACCAAACTGTAGGAGCCGGCTTGCTGGCGATGGCCTCATGTGCGCCGCGTTTATCCGGTTCACACGCGTTATCGTTAACGACCATCGCTGGCAAGCCAGCTCCTACAGGTTTTGTGGCGCTGATCAGGCTTTTGTGGTCAGCGGATAGAGCTTGTCATCGAACTGCGCCAGCTTCGGGAATACCAGCGGCTGGTCGTCGCTCAGGTGCTGCAACCGCTGGTCGTAGTCGACCAGAAATTGCTGGCGCGCCTCTTCACTGATGTACGGCACATGCCAGGCCACGAACGGTTCCAGCACATCGAACCCGACGTAAGCCAACGTGCCACGCAGGATCGGCCGCAGCATGTCTTCCAGCGGGCCGTGGATCGCGCCTTCGCCAAACATGTGTTCACGACCACCCAGGGTCACGGTCACCAGCGCCTTTTTGCCAGCCAGGCCACCCTGATCGTAGAAGCGCTTGCCGCCATAGCAAATCCCCGACACCAGCACGCGGTCGATCCAGCCCTTGAGCATGGCCGGGGCAGAGAACCAGAAAATCGGGAAGTTGAGGATCAACAGGTCGGCCCACAGCAGCTTGTCCAGTTCAGACTGGATGTCCGCCGCCAGTGATTGGCTCTTCGCGCCCAGGCGTTGTTCCAGGGCATAGACCAGGTATTCGGGGTTTTCCCGATTCGAGAAGTCCGCGTCGCTGGCCACCGGGTTCCAGTTCATTTTGTACAGGTCGCTGACCTGCACTTCGTGGCCCTGGGCTTCGAGGGTGGTAACAGCCTGGTCCCGCAGGGCGGCGGTGAAGGATTGCGGCTCCGGGTGAGCGTGGACGATCAGTACTTTCATGGTGGTTCCTTAGACTTGTTCCAGCGTATCGGTTGAAGAAGTGGAAGCGCGCGTGGCCAGCAACCGGTCGAGCCAGTCGGGGTCCATTTGCGGTTCGGAAGAAAACAGCAGCCCGGTGTAGTCCTGATGCGGCGGGGTGAAGATCTGGCTGCGCGAGCCGTGGTCCACCACCCTGCCCCGTTGCATGACCAATACCTCATCGGCAATGGCTCGCACTGTAGCAACATCGTGGGTGATGAACAGGTAGGCGACACCCAGTTGTTGCTGGATGCGGTTGAGCAATTTCAGCACGCCTTCGGCCACCAGTTGGTCCAGCGCCGAGGTCACTTCGTCGCAAATGATCAGTTGCGGATCGGCCGCCAACGCCCGGGCGATGCAGATGCGTTGTTTCTGCCCGCCGGACAGTTCACGGGGCTGACGCTCCATGAAGGTCGCCGGGTCGAGTTCGATCATCTCCAGCAGCTCGGCAACCCGGGCACGCATGGCCTTGCCCTTGAGGCCGAGGTAGAACGTCAGCGGCCGGCCGATGATGTCGACGATGCGCTGACGCGGATTGAGTGCCGTGTCGGGTATCTGGTAGATCATCTGGATGCGCCGCAGTTGCTCCTTGCTGCGCTGGCGGAAGTCCGCCGGCAATGGCTCGCCGTCGTACAGCACCTGGCCGTAGGTCGGTGGCAGCAAACCGGTGATCAGCCGCGCCGTCGAGCTTTTGCCGCTGCCGGATTCGCCGATCACCGCCAGGGTCTGGCCGCGATACAGCTTCAACGACACGTCGTGCAGCACCGGTTGCTGGCCGTAGCTGGCGCAACTGTTGCGCAGTTCCAGCAAGGGTTGTTCCTGCTGCGGACAGGCCTTGGGTTCGGTGCGGAAACTGCGCACCGCCCACAGCGACTTGGTGTAGTCCTCCTGCGGGTCGCCGAGCATTTTGCGCGTCTCGGCCTCTTCCACCAGTTTGCCGTGGCGCAACACCATGATGCGGTCGGCCATCTGCGCCACCACCGCCAGGTCGTGGCTGATGTAGATGGCGGCGCTGCCGTAGGTGGCTACCGCATCGCGAATGGCCGCCAGCACTTCGATCTGGGTGGTGACGTCCAGGGCCGTGGTCGGTTCATCGAAGATGATCAGGTCCGGATGACAAGCCATGGCCATGGCGGTCATGACCCGCTGCAACTGGCCGCCGGAGACCTGGTGCGGATAACGCTGGCCGATGGTTTCGGGATTGGGTAAACGCAGCACCCGATACAACTCCACCGCTTCGCGCATCGCCTGTTCGCGGCTCATACCGCCGTTCTTCACGGCGGTTTCGACGTGCTGGTCGATCAGTCGGTGGGCCGGGTTGAACGAGGCCGCCGCGCTCTGTGCCACATAGGCGATGCGCAGGCCGCGCAGCTTGCGCAGGGCTTCGGGCTTGGCCTTGAGCAAGTCGATGCCGTCGAAATGCACCGAGCCGCCGGTGATCCGGCAGCCGTCGCGGGTATAACCCATGGCCGACAAGCCGAGGGTCGACTTGCCCGCGCCGGACTCGCCGATCAGCCCGAGTACCTCACCCCGCTGCAGGGTCAGGTCGATGCCCTTGATCAGCGGATGCCAGGCGTCCTCGTAATGGCCTTCGATGTGCAGGTTGCGGATTTCCAGCAAAGGTTTCGAAGTCGTCATGTTCAGCATTCCTTGAGGCCGCTGGATTTGTGCAGCATCCAGTCGACGACGAAATTGACGCTGACCGTGATCACGGCCACGGCCAGGGCGGGCAGCAACGGGCTGATGTCGCCGAAGGTGATCAGCACCGCGTTGTCGCGCACCATGCTGCCCCAGTCGGCGGTGGGCGGCTGGATGCCCAGGCCAAGGAACGACAGCGCACTGATGAACAGGAACACAAAGCAGAAGCGCAGGCCGAACTCGGCAATCAGCGGTGCCGCTGCGTTTGGCAGCACTTCGCGGGTCACCAGCCACCACAGGCCTTCACCGCGCAGGCGTGCGGCTTCGACGAAGTCCTGCACCACTACGTTCATCGCCACCGCGCGAGACAGTCGGAACACCCGCGTCGCATCCAGCAGCGCAATCACCAACACCAGCGACGTGGCGTTGGTGCCGACCACGCTGAGGATCAGCAAGGCAAAGATCAGTTGCGGGATGGCCATCAGGATGTCCACCACCCGCGACAATCCCTGGTCGACCCAGCCGCCCTTGATCGCCGCAATCAGGCCGCTCAAGCCACCGAGCAGAAACGCCAGCACCGTGGTCAGGAACGCAATGCCCAGGGTGTTGCGCGCGCCATAGACCAGGCGGCTGAACATGTCGCGCCCCAGGTTATCGGTGCCCAACAGGAACTGCCCGCCCCACGGTTCAAAGC